>JBARXP010000316.1:0-8330 GCA_049647405.1 Elainellaceae cyanobacterium
TGCTAAACCACGGGTCTCGATATTCGTTGAGCCAGTCAGCCCAGCTAATGCCCGTTTCTTCATAGCGATGACTCTGACAGAAGCCTTCCAGCACCTTGCCGGGATCGGCACTAGTTAACCCATAGCGCCGTAGCGGTTGCTTCAGGCGATCGTCGTGGGCAATTTGAGACGCCAGGGCATAGGAACCCAGGCGATCGCTCACATCTTGAGCAATTTCATCACCGTCAGAATCCACGACACGGTAAAGCCAAGATCCACCGCCAATATCAATCACGATGGTGTGACCGGATGACGGCACAAACCCAGCCTGACGCGCTGCCCAATATGCACCCATGCCTTCCGGTACAACCTCAACCGCTTTTACGGTGATAGTGCAGAGTTGACCGTTGCGGGTATACGAATGTTTGCCGACCATGACCTGACGTAGAGATGCCGTCACAACTTCAGGAGAATGGTGCGACACGATGAGCCGATAGTTTCCCTCAGTGGCATCTAGACAGGCGTATAGATGCAGCTTTGCGAGTAGGGCTTTATCCAGTCGTGCGGTTTGTTCGTGGCTGGAGTACTTGGCGGCCTGAAAGCCGAAATGGTAGCGATCGCCATCAACAGCCACGATCGGGCTATTGCGTTTTGCAATTAAGGCATTCACACCCCGTGGAAGCTTGCGGTGAATTGAGCGGATGGCGTGAGGCTTATCGCTGCCGTCGAAGGATTTGAGATCGTAGTTGCCAAAGTCGAGGGCAACAGTCTTGAGTTTTTGCATCATGCGGTGTCCTTTGAGTTCGATTGGGGCGATCCGTTCCCGACTGTTAACGCGGCAAAATTGCGGTCAATCGGCCTCTATTCGTTTCTAGATAAAGCTTTGAGTGGGGTTGAGGGGCGATCGGTGCGGTGTTGGCGATCGGGAACAGTTGATCTTTCTTGCTGCCGAGTGTAACATTACGGTACATGTACTGCAAGCACACTAGAATGTTTTCTTCGAACTTAGGGATAGACTATGAATGAACACAGTACGGCTACTGGATTAGTGCCTACAGATAAGCCCCGCGTAACAGTCTATTTAGAAGAAGACATTAAGACTGACTTGGAGAAACTGGCTCAGGTTCACGATCGCCCTGTCAGCAACTATGTGCTGCGCTTAATTAAGCAAGCCATTGTAGAGGCAAAAGAAAAAGGAATCCTTGACTGAGCGATCGCCATGACACCATCACCCGACCAAAAGAGAATACCGAAGCGAGATCCCAATCTGTCTGCAATGGAGGCGATGAGTGCTTACTACCAAACGACTGAGAAGCGTTTTGACTCGGTAAACGATGCGCTAACGGAGCTATCGTTAAACGTCGTTCAGCTAACCTCTCAGATGAAAGAGTTGGCCAAGCAGCAACAGAAAACCTCTGAGCATCTTGAAACTCTTGGCAAGCGCATTGATGGCCATTTGGCAGTGGCGAAAGAACAAGGCGCAAACATATCGGAATTAACCAAGCTGGTGGCCACACAAGCCCAGACCGTCCAAGTTCTCATCAATAGAGCGAGTTGAGTGTTGGTTTACCGGGCGTAGCCCATATCGCCATGAGATCTCTCTGCTTTACACAAAATAGTTGCCCCCACCTCAACGATCAGAGTAGGGTATCGATTATGCCGATTCAACCCAGTTCTGTTTATCAAAGATTTTTCTCGTTCCGTCACCCATCGCTGCGAGGTGGCGGCAATGAATCGGTTTGTCGTTTTGAACTGCTAGGAGAGACGCCCATGAGCTAAATCAGCCCAGCGTCCTTTAAAAGCTAAAAGTCCCCCTGCGCTAACAGATGGGACTCAAGGTTGGAAAAGGATTCCAAATTAAATAGTTTCTTCAACGGGATTGGGATATCTACATTGGTTTCGCTGCCATTCGCTAGATACCCCATAGGGTTGTATGTCTATCTTAAGACGACGATCTTGTCCGTGGCAAGTTTTGTTGGGAATTTTCACCCACTTTTTTAGATGCAAAACTTGGTCTCGACACGATTGGCTTCATAGAGCATTAGACCTGCACATCCTCAAATCCCCCTCTACACAGGGATTGAGAGTTTTTGCTGGAACAGTTACATATTCAGCTACTCCAAATTTTCCCTGCACACCCTATCCATCCGGTTTGTTTCAGACGGACAGCCCAGGCGCGATCGCCATTTCTCGATCTGCCCTGCCCTCTAGCAATTCGGCATCTACAGAGTATGCAGCATGAATATCGGTATGAATCAGGGGTCTCCACTGAGATCGATTCACCTAACGTTTCATCAACGGTTTCACCACAAATGTATTGACGGCAGCGCGATCGCTCTTTTAGCAAAAGGCCAAGGAATCACCCAAGCGCAAATCTGGCATCTCCGCTCTCTGTGGATTGGAGGTGCGCTGTGAGTGCCTTCCAACTTTTCAAAGGCTCAGATCCTTGCCCCATCTGTGAATCAAACGATGCCCGGTGTAAGCAGACGGGTGAGCTGATTCTCTGCATGGGGCTGATTGATTCGGCCTCAGTTCCCGGCTTCCACTTCACCAGGAGAACGAAGAATGGTCAATGGGGCTTATGGGCTCCCAGTAGTGAAGACTGGAGCCAACAGCAGCGGCAACAGTGGCGTGATGAACTAGCAGCTAAGCGCAAAGCGAGAGCCGAACAAGAGCGACGCAAACGGGCTGAATCTCTCTCTGCCGTCGAGCGCGATCGCCACTATCGAGCCATTCTCGATAGCCTCACCCTGCATCCAGAAGACCGGGCTGATTTGCTGCGGCGTGGACTGACTGATGAGCAGACTGAGGCGGCGAGCTTCAAATCCGTTGAGCCTAGGCAGCGCTTGCCCCACGCCTTCCCCAAAAATCTCCCAGGCGTTGCTCAAGAGGGGCGATCGCTCATCGTGGCAAAAGCAGGGTATCTATGCCCCGTCAGGGATCGGCGTGGGCGCATCGTGGCTCTGCAACTGCGAGTGAGAGGAGCAACCGACAACAAATATCGCTGGGTATCGAGTCACAGCGCTCAGCAGCTCCCCACCGGTGAATCACCCCTAGCCCATTACGACAGCGGAACGCGTCCGTGGATCGTCTTTACCGAAGGCACAGGGCCGAAACCTTATCTCGCTTCTATTCGGCTGGATTGTCAGGTCATTGGTGCAGCAGGCGGGCAGTTTGCCTCATCGCCTGAGCAAGTGCGAGCAGCGATGGAGGCAGGGCTGACTCCAGTTCTTGCCCCTGACGCGGGCGCGATTCACAATGCTCATGTCATGCGCCAATATCGGCGGCTCCATGAGCTTGTGCCCGAACTGAAGGTGAGGTGGTGGGGACAAGCCAACAAGCCGGAGAATGAAGCTGAGAAGCTTGAATTCGGCGATGTCGATGAAGTATCAGACGAACGCCTGAGAAACGCAGAGCTGTTGAGCTGGGATGAATTTTGGGCTTTAGTGCCAGAGGCAATCCGTAAGCGGCTCGATGCCTCTGAAAGCGGAGTTAACCCCAAAGACCAGATTGTACGTAAAACTCTGTGGCAGATTAAGCAACTATTTGACCGTTCTACTTATAAGTATTTCAAGCGCTTCGGGTATCTCCCTGAGAATCCACAGCCTAATCCCAAGAACGAAAAGCCGGAGGTAGAACCTGCAGCAAAGCCTGAGGCAGAACCTGAATGTGTGGCAATCGTCCCGTACGACCATAACCAGGTCTCACGTTGGGAACTGGAGGTCACACCCAAAACTTTACCCAGCGTGGAATATTGGGAGAGCGTCGGACGGCCCAAGCTAGTCTTCAACCCAGACGAGCGGATCGATATTCTGATTGAGTTAATCAAAAAGGGTTACAAAAACATCGCCCTCACCGACATCGTGGGATCTGGGAAGAGTCACGCGACGGGGCAGCTTGGCGACAACTGGCAGACCGTAGCAAAACACCTAGCAGAACACCTTGGAGTAGATGCAGTCAAAGCCTATTTCCTGTCAAACGACTACCGTAATCCAACGGTCGAAGGCGTTGAACGAATTGCAGAAGTACCTTCAGGTGCGGCTATTAAAGTTGATGAATCTAAGCAGACTCCACTGGGCAATCCCTACCGTAGGCGAGCCAAAGATGGCGAAACCCCAGATATTGACGGACTCTGCGCTCATGACGCAGTAATTCAGTCTCTCAACGAGAAGGGTGTGATCACGCCACGCGGTGAAGACTCTGATTATTGCGCGAGATGCAAGAATTTCAGGGACTGCCCTTTTCTTGAAGCGATGCAGGGCGTAGCCAATGAATCAGCACTCCGCACTGACATCAATAAACTATCAGTGAACGAGGGCGAAACCCTTGTCACCTTCATTGATGAAGCAGGGCGATCGCTCAAACAGCATCAAGAACTGAGGGCCGGACTCACGACGCTGGGTAAGGAGATCGATGCCCTACATAGCGCTGACGCAAAATTCTACGGAGATATCTATCCGTTGGTGCGGCAAATCGAGATGGGGCTAGATCGGGCGATCGCAGAGTGTGGGCGCTTCACCATGAATCACGCAGACGTGATGGAGTTTTTGCCGTCCAGAGAACAGCTCCATGAATTGCTGTTTAACACCCAGTGGGAGCAGTGGCAGTTTGCAAAAACCGCGTGGGATATTCCCTCTCTCTGGGAAATTGCAGGCCGGATGAACAGAGGCTTACGGCCTAATATCAGCGAATTGCTGGAGACAGCTGCAACACCTGGAGAGTGCTCCGACATCATCAAGCGTGACCTTACAATCGGTCTGCTTCCACGCCTGATCCGCATCATCGACGGGCGCAGCCATGAAGATATCAGCATCAGCACGTCACGGGACAAAGACAGCAGAGTAACCCCGACGATTATTGTTACAAAGCCCGATCGGAAACATGCACGGGCGATTGCAAAGACTCAATCCACAATCCTAATGGACGCAACGCCTGACTTTATCGAGATGGCTCAGTGTTTAGGGGTGAAGCGACATGAGATTGTTCAACTTGAAGCCAAACGTCCATCATTCAAAAATCTCACCATTAACGTCGTGAAGGGGTTAGGCAACGTCGGAGCCATCCGAGAGCACTACAAAGATGGTTCACTCGTAGATTCTCCTTACTCCCAGCACAACCGCATTCTCAAGGCAGTAGAGGCGATCGCGCGACAAGAGAAAGAACGAAACCCAGAGGTGAAACTAGGACTGCTAGATCTAAAGCGCTACGTGGGCAGCTACGACAATCTGCTGAGTCTCTCAGGAGCAGAACACGTCACGGGCTATCACTTCCGCGACAATCGCGGATCGAACCAGTTCAAGAATTGCGATGTGATGCTATCGATTGGTCAGCCACGAGAGAATATTGGCTCACTGTTGGCACAATGGAAAATCAAGAATGGACAGGCTCACACGGTTCAAACAGCTCCAGAGGCTTTTTGGGCATGGGTCAGCAACAAAACTACCCATGAACTCATCCAAGATATAGGCCGTGAACGCGCCCAGCACAGACCAGATACGCCCATCACTCACTACGTCCTGTCTGCACTCTCAGAGAAGCAAATTACTCAGCTACAGGACTATTATCCTGGCTGCACGATTGAGATAGTAGACGTTTACGACATCTGCCCTGAAGCCGCCGATCGGGGCACTCAGTCAACACGCGGCATCGTTGAGGCACTGTGGCAGCAAGTTAAAGAGGAAAAGAAACCCACGCTTACCAAAGCCGCTAAGCGGGTCGGTTTGTCAACAAGCAGAGCTAGCCAAATTGTGAAAACTTTCTGTCCAGAGGGGTTCAAGGCTCTGAAAAAAAGTTTAGTTCGGCTATTAGAAGCTATTAATAGCCAAACTAAACTTTCTGAACTGGATGAATCCCTTCAGTGGCTAGCGACCTCATACCTCCCCACATTGGCTAACCAACTCCGCTCTGGCGATGACCCTGAAGCGGTGCTGGAAGAGTTCGTAAAGGTCGGCAAGTCGGTTGGTGCTGCGGCATTTCGTAAACTGCTCTCAGCAACGCCTAAAGCGACGCTGGGAACGCTTCTGGGAGCCTTTTCTAGCCTGATGGCTGCGGATGATAGGCACTTTCTTCATCGAATGCTGAGTCGAAGCTTAGAGGCTATGGTGACGTAGATCGGCTTTAGAGGCAATGCTCCTGCTGTTCCCAGACGAACTGCCCAGTCTTGAGTCGCAACCTAGATAGACCGCCCTGCATAATCCCTCTTGATGCTTCAGTTCTTGGCTGAATCGGGGTTCCCCTATGAGGCGATCGCTTTTTGACCAACTCGAACAAAATTTTTCTCTTGTCAGAATGAAAAAGTTGGAAACTGTTCTCGTATCGGCTCTTATTGACTCCGGTGCTATTGGAGCGCTGGACGGCATCAGTTGTTCTCTCTGGGAAAGTAACGCTAATCTGACTTTTGCTTCTCAATAGACCGAATCAGCTTTGATGCGTCGTTGCCTGTGTCTTTCTCCCATCGGCGTAGCGCGGCGATCGCACGGTCTAGATGGGTGTCTGGGTTAACCCGGTCATTTGGCCGGGTTTCTGATTCGCTCTCATTGAGGTAGCGTCGTAATGTCCGTTCAGACTTGCCTGTGATGAGTTGAAGTGCGGGTCTCAGGCGCTTTTCACCTGGCTTAGGACGGCCTTCTGAGTCAGAATAACCAGACTCTCTCAGTTGATGAGCGATCGCTTTTACTTCCTTTGCCGTGTAGTCGCGTCGTTCGGTGTTTTCTGCCACCTCAACCGCTAACGCCCGGTCTGGCTCATCTGCTGCACTGAAATCGAGTATGTGAACTGGGACTCCGCTGCCAAAGTGCTTTTTATAGGTAGTGGCATCGGAGTCACGGAGTCGAGCGATCGCGGCCTTCCGATGTCCACCAGCAAGCAGAGTTTGGTCTTTATCTAGCACCAACGGTTCGATGAGACCCACGGCAGCGATAGAGGCTGTCAAGTCTTCAACGTGCAACTCATTCAGCTCACGGGTATCTGATGCCCGGTCTTTGATGCGATCGAGTTGTACCAGGGAGGCTGTCCCACTTGTTTCTTCGCTTCGAGCGGTGCCAATAAGGTTAGTGAACGAAGTCTTCTTAGTCATGAGCGATACTCTCAACCTCATGCCCCAGTGCTTGAAATTCTGCCCATGCATCTTGTGATTTAGCATCACCACTGGCATAGACAGGGACTCCCAGCATTGATGCTTTTTCGTAAGCGGCTAGGGATCGAACCATTGTCTTAAATGTTGGGATACCAGCATCTTCTAATGCTTCTAGCGCGGCGGCATTGATGGATTTTTTTCGACTATCGATCCGACACAGCAGCACCCGATAAGGTGTGTTTTGAGGCAGTCTGTTGACCGTCTTGATGGTTGCTTCCATGTCCATTGCTTGAGGCTGAGTTGGCAGGATTAGCAGATTGCTCATCTCAATTAGTCCTTGCAGTAGCTCTGACGATGGGTGAGCTTCTGAGTCAATGATGATGTGCGATCGCCCGTTACCTTTTGCGTCTGCATCTTTGAAATCGCAGACCTCAAACGGGAGATCTCCCCGTGTTGTCCATCCCATAGCAGAGCGGTTTGGGTCTCCATCCACTAGCAGCGTGTCGCCGTCTTTCAACGAGAAGTATGCGGCTAAGTGAATCGCTGTCATTGTTTTTCCCACGCCACCTTTGAAGGAAGCTACGGTGATAATCATTTTGAGAGTTCCGATAGTTAAGTTTTAGATTATCAGCGATGAGAGTCCAAAGACTCTACTTCAGCCGCAGTGCAGTAATCTGACTAGCTACAGATTGAGGCTCTAATGGGGTTCAAGATGAGAGCAACGATTCTGTGACCTGTTGCTCCTGGCCTATTGCTGCTGGCGCTGCTCAATCTCAGCGATGGGCAAGAGCAGCGTATCTTCAATCTCTGCTCGCACATCATTGGTGACGTAGCAGTCGCTTTTGAGACATTCGACGAGCAGCCTGTTGGCCTCATAGTACTGCTGCAAGCGCTCCTTCTGTTCATCGCTAAACTGCCAGTCATGGCCGATATTGCGATGCTCAATCATGGCGACTCTGAGTTTTTCTGCCCATGTTTTGCCATTGACTTTCCACCACTCTCCAAAGGAAGTGCGATCGCTGAGAGCATTAGATAACTCTTCTTTAAGAATCTGCAATGTTTGCTTTAGCTTAGGGGCAATGTCGAGGGCGAGTTCGAGGGCGAGTTCGAGGGCGAGGGCGAGTTCGAGTTCGAGTTCGAGTTCGAGTTCGAGTTCGAGGTCGAGGTCGAGGGCGAGGGCGAGAGCGGCGTCGAGGGCGAGGTCGAGGGCGCGGTCGAGGTCGAGGTCGAGGGCGCGGTCGAGGTCGCGGGCGCAGGCGCGGGCGCGGTCGAGGGC
>JBARXP010000317.1:0-25158 GCA_049647405.1 Elainellaceae cyanobacterium
CTCAAGCCGGGAGACACTCACCTCATGTCTCCTGATGAAGAGTATTGTCGGGTAGTCTACGAGAGACAATTCAATAACACCATTGACTTGAGCCTTGAAGTTTACGATGTCGGTGGTGTGAGCCACAAAAGCAAGCATCAGCGCCAAACAGAGGAAGGTGTCACCGAGATTTTGCAGGACATTGTGGGAGACGGCTGGGAAACCATCTTTGCCCAAGAATATCGCGATTGGGCCATCTACTGCAAAAAGCGCCCCCGCAATGGGGCATTACACCGATCTGCTGCGGTGACGCAACCGATGATGAGCCGCAAGGCGATCTTGGGGGCTTTAGGGGTCTGTACGGCTCTGCTGATCTTTGGCTGGATAGCAGGTCTAATTGCGACCTCTGGCAATCAGCCAGCATCAGTTTCATCCGAAGATTCTGCCACTAGCGCCCCTGCAACCGAGGGGGATGGAGCAGCAGAACCCGTGGCCGATCTTGAAGACGAAGCCGAAGACTCGGATTTGGGTGATGCCGCAGAGGGGAGCGCAGCGGATGATGAAACTGCATCTGTCGCTCTCGATACCGAGTCAGGATCTGGGGCAGGCACCGTTACGGCGATCGCCCTTCAATCTAGTGGTGACCGTTTTGATCAGGCCGTCCGCATTGCTCAAGAAACCGTCCTAGAAGGTCGTGTGGCCAATACCCAAGAAGAGTGGGAGACTTTGGCTGAGCGATGGCAACAGGCGGCTGATTTGATGGGCGATGTGCCGTCTGAAGACGCGCGCTATGACGTTGCCCAAGATCGGAGTGAGCAATATGAAAACAATCACGATGCGGCTCTCTCTGAGGCAGATAAGTTTTAAGTCAGACGTTGATTCTGCAAAAGTAATGGAGTAAATTTTGGCTGATCGAAATTGGGGCTATCGCGTATTGATCGGATTGCTAGTGGTGATGTCAGGAGTCTGGACTCTTGCATGTCCGGCGATCGCCCTTTCTACCCCTGTTCCAACAGCGACTCCGATCGTGGCTCAGGTCATATCAGAATCCTCAGAATCTGCGAAGATCACTGATCTGGACGCTTCATCCTTAGAAAACGGGGCGCAGATCTTCGAGGCAAACTGTGCGGGCTGTCACGCCAACGGGGGCAACATCATTCGTCGCGGCAAAAACCTGCACATGAGAGCCCTCAGCCGCTACCACATGGATACGATTGAGGCGATCGCCCACATTGTCACCTACGGCAAGCGCCCGATGTCGGCCTATGGCGAGAGTCTTTCAGAGCAAGAGATTCAAGCGGTGTCAGCCTATGTGCTCAAGCGGGCAGAGGAAGACTGGCAATAGGCAACTGGATCATGGTGGATGGGATGACAGGCGTTGTCTTGGCGATCGCCGCTCTGCTCGATTTTTGGATTGGCGACCCCTGGAACTGGCTGCATCCGGTGCAGGTGATGGGCTGGGTCATTGCCAGATATAGTCGAGTCGCGCTTAAGAGTCTCAACTCTGCCTTGCTTCAGCGCATCGCTGGCATCGGACTCGGACTGTTGCTCATCTTTGGTAGCGGAATTTGCGGATGGCTGCTGGTGACTCTTGGGTTCAAGGTGCATCCCTGGATGGGAGGGGCGATCGCCAGCATTCTTTTAGCAAGCTGTCTCGCTGCTCGTAGCCTCCGCCGTGCTGCCGATGAGGTGATTGAGCCTCTGGAGCAGAACGATCTGGCTGAAGCGCGATCGCGCCTGAGTCTGTATGTCGGGCGCGACACCGATGATCTGAATCGAGACGCAATTCTGCGGGCGGTGTTTGAAACCGTTACCGAAAATGCCGTGGATGGCATCATGGCTCCCCTGTTTTATGCCCTTATCGGCGCAGTCTTGGGGCATGTGGCTACGGGCGGGTCGCCGTCCAGCATTTCTCTGAGCGTCGCTCTCGCTCTGGGTTTCAAGGCTTCTAGCACGCTAGATTCTATGGTCGGCTATCGCACCGCCCCTTATACCCATCTGGGCTGGTTTAGCGCTCGCACCGATGATGTCTTGACCTGGCTACCCTGCCGCCTGACGGTGCTAACCATTGGATTGTTATCAAAACAGCCTCTGCATGTATGGCGCATTTGCCGCCGAGATGCACCTCAAGATCCCAGTCCGAATGCGGGCTGGAGTGAGTGCGTTTATGCCGCTGCATTGGGCGTACAGGTCGGCGGCATCAATGTCTATCGCGGAGTTGTAAAGCATAAACCCAAACTGGGCGACGCCGATGAACCGTTGGCGATCGCCAAAGTCTATGCAGCCCTAAATCTCACCCGCTGGACGATGTTGCTGTGGCTGACTCTGGGCATTATCTTGTGGGCAAGTTTGGCCGTGATTTGATGAACGTAGAGGTCAAGCACTCATTGTTGAAAATCCTTTCACCCCGTTACATCTGAGTGATTACATCTGAGTGATGGGAATGTGACGCGGCTGCGACTGCACGCGCTGGAGCCACGCTCGAATGGCTGGGAAGTTCCTCAGATCAAACTGCCCCTCATGGGCGACATGAGTGTAGGCATAGAGGCCAATATCGGCAATGGTGTAGCGATCGCCAACAAAGAAGGGGCGATCGGCCAAATGCTGTTCCATCACCTTGAGGGCGGCATACCCTTTCTCTTTTTTCTCAGCCAGAGACTCGGCATATTCTGGCGGATTGCCCAAAATCGAGACGATATAGCGCGAGGTGGCGATGTAGGGTTCGTGGCTATATTGTTCAAAAAACAGCCATTGCAGCGCCTGCGCCCGTTCAAATCGATCCGACGGCAAGAATTCAGTGCCTTCCGTCAGGTAAAACAGAATGGCATTCGATTCAGCTAAGCAGCGCCCGTCTTCAAACTCCAGCACAGGAACTCGTCCATTCGGGTTCTTTCGCAAAAATTCGGGAGTGCGGCTCTCGCCTTTGGTAATGTCAATATTCACCCGCTCAAACGGAATCTCAAGCTGAGTCAGCACCAGCCGCACTTTATAGTCATTGCCCGATGGCAGAAAATCATAGAGTTTTAACACCATCAGCAGGTTCCTCCGTTCTAGAGATTTCCTTTTGCCTCCTCAAAATAAACCACTCTCACCACGGAACCTATTAGTCGCATTCATCCCTGCGATGAAAGGGAGTCAGGCGTTCGGTGAATAAGCATTAATAGTGAATGAGCATCAAGGGCGAATGAGCAGAAATAAAGAAGACTCTGTATGATAAAAACGAGCTGACATACAGATGTACGACAGGGAATGTACGTGCAGGGAATATGCGTGTAGGCGAAGACGGATGCACGATCTGTTCGATCTACTATTCGATCTAAAGAAATCCGACGCAGGCAAGAGATTGGAACCCAAGGAGGCACTGCAATGTTAATGGACTGGTGGCTGATGGATGCACCACCGTTGCCGCTGCTGATTTTTGCGGGTGTCTTGTTGGCGATCGCCTCCAATCGCGATAAACGCATTCGGGTCAGCCGTGACCCTGCTACTCCTCAATCGCAGTCCGCAGAGTCTAACCCGACAGACTCAGCATCGAAGATCTCACCCCAACCCTTTTCACAGCCTGGTTCTCAGCCCGTTTTTCAGCCTGATTCGGTGACTTCTCCCAGTTCAAAGACAGGCCAGCAAAAGACGGTGAAGACGCTTGCACCTAAAACAGTGCAGTCTCCTCAAGAAAAAGGAAAGAGGCGATCGCCCGTTCTGCCAAAGGTGTCAGCACAGTCAGCACAGTCAGAACTGTTATCTCCAGCCCCCATCTCATTCACAATCGAAACGCCTGACGGGTCTCCATCTCCGACCTCTCAAGAGTAGGAGAGCCTTAGTAGAAGGGCATTGGTAGAAGGGCATTGGACTAGCGCCCCATTTCGCGTTTCATCTGTTCTAGCTCATCTTCGGTTTCCCACTGCTGAAACGTAGCTTCGAGGGGATCGGCGCTCGTGCGGTATGCAGAGCTTTGAACATTCGGCGCGGCTCCCCAGCCCGGTGTTGTGCTCGTCGTTTGGGTTTGGCTTGCAGCCCGAGCAGCCTGAGCCTGGGAAATTTCTGCCTGCACTTCCTTGCGGCGAGTCTGAAGCTGCTGGTGCAGCGCTGTCGATTGCTGAATTCGATCTTTGACGCCCTTCATTTGACCCCAGAACTGGTTGCCCTGGCGCAGCAGTTCTGCCTCACGAGCCTCGGCAGGCTCAACCAAATCAAAGCGCTTGGCAGCTTTGGCCTTCTCAATGCGCCCATGCCAGCGCTGAATGTCTTTCGCCGTTTCTAAAATCTGCTGTTCGAGCTGTTTTTCTCTAATGCGAAAACTCGCAATCAGCCGCAGAGTGTCTTCTTCCTGCTCTCGCAACTGTTCTTCAATGGCCTGAAGTTCGAGGTGGGGGTGGCTTTTGAGAAACTCATCAAGGCGGATTTCGAGAAAACGGCTGAGGTCTTCAAATATGCCCATGTGGCAACGTCCTTCTGAACAAACACTAGAATGATTGACCGATATAGACCGATCGCACATCCCCATTACGACGAATGATTGCCTCTTGGGCGGAGACTGAAACGAGACTCCAGCCGCTAGAACCGATTTGGGCTCCAATTTCAATGCGGTGAGCCGTGTCGCCATATTCAAAAATTGCCGCAGAGCGATCGCCCAATTCCAGCAGGCCGACTAGGGCATAGTTGCTATCTGGAGAGATATTAGGAACGCTGGCACTGGCTTGAGCAGGGGCTTCAGGGGCAGGCGCAGGACTTACCGCCAGGGGAACGGTTGTGCTGCTAAAGGGAGGCGCAGGCAAGCTGGGCAGTGCTGCGGTCACCTGGGGCGGCTGATAAACCGGGATGTATACGCGCTCAGGCAAGGGCGTGCCGCTGCCCGCACGGGTGGACGAATCTTCATCATCGTCGTCGTCAATGGCCGTGCTTGCAAAGCGATCGGCTTGCTCATAGCGAGTGTCAATCGCATCCAACGACTCCGTCATATAGTTGATGAAATCGGTTTGGGCAGACGGTGCTTCAGTGCTGGTCGTGGTTTGGGTTGCGAATTGAGGCTGGCTTTTTTGTGCCATCCAGACGGCCAGCCCTACTCCCAAGGCCACAGATGCCGAAACCACAAGGGCAAAGCGTAGCAGCAGGGTTGCGATGTTAGATTGGGTTTCGCCCTCTGTTGACGAGAGGCGATCGCCCGTTGGCGCGGCGAGATCGGTTGCTTCATGGGGAGCCTCCAGAGGTGCGGCGTTCTCCTCTGAGCGAGGTGCCAGAACCCCTCCGGCTTCTAGATTCAAATCAGATAGGTGTAGAGGCTTCAGCTCAACATAGCCCGGTTGCGATGATTCAGGGGGAATGGAGACTCCCTTTTGAAGCATTCGATCAACATCGCCAAAGACTTCCTGCATCAGGTCATCGGCAGAAGTTTCGGCATAAAGCGTTGGATTATCGACAGCCACCGATGAATCTTGGGCTTCAGACTGCGACTGCGGCTGGGGCTGCGGCTGGGGCTTGGGTGGAGCGATCGCCACGGCAGAGCCCTGCGGGTTCGCCGCGTCTGAAGCCGTTGTCTCAGTCGTAGAGTGAGCCATGACAGAATTAGTGGGTGAACCTTCAGCCATAGCATGATCACCCGACTCCCCATGGGGCTGAGTCGGGTTTGAGTCTATGGGAAGTGGGTGATTGTCGAGCGTGCGACCGTCTTGAGACATGGTGTATGCGCTAAGTGACTGCAATGGGGATGTGTAGAGCCGCCATGAAGTCGTGCTGTGAATGTTGGCGATCGCAGATCGGCAACTCAGAACGTGCAACTATTATGCGACTAAATATGAGATTGAGTCAGGATCTCAATCAACTGTAATTTAACCTCTCTTGCTGATAATGCACACTTTCTAGTGAGTTGAAATTCTTGTCTATACGATACGCATCCCCTACCCGTAGCGTTGGGCGACTCAATCTCACTCCATTAGAACCATCGTTTTAAGACGCGATATCACCCGATCTTGATTTTATCTGCTCTGACGACCCGTTCTAAAGATCTTCAGCGTCTCGGCCCTTTGCCCGGAGATCTCTCCAGCTCTCTTACACCGCAGTGGCTTGTCGATGGCGAATCTCTAGGTAAACCAGCAGGGCATTGATATCAGCCGGGTTAACCCCACCAATGCGGGCAGCTTGGCCGACCGTGAGAGGACGCACCTGAGTCAGCTTTTCACGAGACTCCTTAGAAAGGGTGTCAATCGCGTGATAGTCGAGATTGCTGGGCAGAGAACGATTGGCCTGACGACTCACCTGATTGATCTGGTTTTGCTGTCGCTGGATGTAGCCCGAATATTTGATGTCGATTTCAGCACCTTCTCGCTCGGCCTGGTTGAGGTCAAGATTGCTGAGCTGATAGTGATCTAGATCAACGTAGTGGAAGCCGGGTCGCCGTAATAAATCGGCCAGGGTAATAGACCCCTTAATGCGCTGTTGAGTGTCTTGGGCGATCGCCCGTCCTGACTCATCATGTTCTTTCACCCGCGTTTCGTGAAGCCGCGTCTTTTCAGCCTCAATATTGGCTTGCTTGGTTTGAAATAGGTTCCAGCGGCGATCGTCGATCAGGCCAATCTCACGGCCCAGGGGAGTGAGTCGCTGATCGGCATTGTCAGAACGCAGCAACAGCCGATACTCTGAGCGGGAGGTCAGCATTCGGTAGGGCTCTCGCAAGTCTTTGGTGCAGAGATCGTCGATTAGGGTGCCGAGATAGCTGTGCTCCCGTGGGAAAATCAGCAGCTCTTGGCCTCGCACCAGCCGCACCGCATTAATACCCGCCACGATGCCCTGAGCCGCCGCTTCTTCATAGCCCGTGGTGCCGTTGATTTGCCCTGCCGAAAAGAGCCCCTCAATCTTTTTAGTCATCAGGGTGGGGTAGCACTGGGTCGCGGGCAGATAGTCATAGTCCACCGCATAGGCCGGACGCATCATGCGGCACTGCTCAAGACCGGGGAGCGATCGCAGCATGTGCAACTGCAAATTTTCGGGCAGTCCTGTAGAAAAGCCCTGAATATAAAGCTCTGGAATATCTCGGCCTTCTGGCTCAATAAAAATCTGGTGAGATTCCTTATCGGCAAAGCGTACGATTTTGTCTTCGATGCTGGGGCAATAGCGCGGCCCCTTAGAATCGACCCAGCCCCCATAGACCGGGGAGAGGTGCAGATTATCTCGAATGATCTTGTGGGTTTCAGGGGTGGTGCGGGTGAGGTAACAGTTCATCTGCTCTCGCTCAACCCAAACCTCAGGATCAAAGCTAAACCACCGCACTTCTTCGTCTGGGGGCTGTGGCTCCAGCTTGCTGTAGTCTACAGTGCGCTTGTCTACGCGAGCCGGAGTTCCCGTTTTGAGTCGCCCTGTTTCAAAACCCAGGCGGTTGAGGGTGTCGGTCAGCCCCACAGCGGCAAACTCTCCAGCGCGTCCGGCGTTCATCGACTTATTGCCGACCCAGATGACGCCTCCCAGAAAGGTGCCCGTCGTCAGCACCACCGCTCGACACTTGAAGGCGACGCCGAAATAGGTTTCAACGCCGATAACTTCGTCATTTTTGCCCAGCACCAGATCCGTGACCATGGCTTCGCGCACGACCAGATTCTCCTGGTTTTCGACGATATCGCGCATGACCAGGGCATATTCGCGCTTGTCGGTCTGGGCTCGCAGCGCCCAGACCGCAGGGCCACGAGACGAGTTGAGCACTCTCTTTTGCAAATACGTGCGATCGGCCATTTTGCCGATTTCGCCGCCTAGAGCATCGATTTCGTGGGTGAGTTGTGACTTGGCGGGAGCCCCCACGGCTGGATTGCAGGGCTGCCACGCAATGCGATCGAGGTTGAGGGTGAGCATGAGGGTGCGACAGCCCAGCCGCGACGCAGCGAGAGCCGCTTCGCAGCCCGCATGGCCGGCACCGACGACGATGACATCATATTCGTCTTGAAATTCAACGGGGGAAGTCACAGTCATGGTCTCAATTTACACTCGCTCGCAGCCGCATCCTTAATTGTAGCGGCATCGGTTGAAGGTCAGGAATGACGGCGCTGCACAAACCCCAAATGATCGGCAGGATCTTAATATGAGTAGGTGAACACCATTAAGTCAGAACAAATCAGAACGACGCTGCTCTTTCGGAGAGTGGCAATGAACTCACAAGAGGTGCTGCGCGCCCCCGACTTTGCACCCTCTACTTTGCCTCCATCCAGTTCTTACCCGCATGAGCCTCCGCCACCAGCGGCACATCTAGCGTCACCGCCGACTCCATCGTGGTTTGAATCTGGGGCTGTAGCTCCTGCCACTCATCAGGAGGCACTTCAAAAATTAGCTCATCGTGAACCTGAAGCAGCAGCCGTGCCTGATAGCCTTTCAACAGCTCATGCAGCCGCACCATGGCAACTTTAATAATGTCGGCACTAGACCCCTGAATCGGCGCATTCGCCGCTGCCCGCAGCATCCCGGCATCGTATTGATTGCGTGACTTAATCGTGCTGAGGTCGATGCTGTCAGGGTCGCGATCGCGCAAATTCTTAAGGTTGTCGCCAATGAAGTTGAAATAGCGCCGCCGTCCCATAATTGTCGTCACATAGCCTTGGGCGATCGCCTCTCGCTGCATTCGCTGGAGGTAATCGAATACTTTGGAGTAGCGATCGTTAAACCGATCGATAAATTCCTGGGCTTCCTTGCGTCCGCCGCCAAACTCGCGGGCAAATCGCGATGCCCCCATGCCGTAAATAACGCCAAAGTTGATCACCTTACCGATGCGGCGTTCGTCGGGGGTGATATCGTCGTGCTCAAACAGCAGCCGCGCCGTCAGAGAGTGAACATCGTCACCGCTCTGATAGGCGTCGAGCAGCACGGGCTCTTGACTCAGGTGAGCCAGAATTCGCAGCTCAATTTGGGAATAGTCTGCCGACACCAACTGCCAGCCCTCTTGGGGAATGAATGCGGCGCGAATTTGGCGACTAAATGCCGTGCGAATGGGAATATTTTGCAGGTTAGGATCAGACGATGACAGTCGCCCCGTCGAAGTAATCGCCTGGTTGAAGTCGGTATGGATGCGATGGGTATCAGGACGCACCAAGCTAGGTAAGGCATCCACATAGGTAGATTTGAGCTTAGACAGGGTGCGATGTTCCAAAATGCAGTCGATCACGGGGTGATCGCCCTGGAGCTTTTCCAAAGTGGCTGCATCAGTCGAGTAGCCCGTCTTGATCTTGCGCGACTTGCGCTTGTCGAGGCCGAGGGTATCAAACAGCAGCTCGCTGAGTTGTTTGGGCGAGCCGAGGTTAAATTCAGACCCTGCAACCTCATAGGCTTTTTTCTCAATAGCGGCCAAATCTGACTCTAGCTGTTGCGAAAAGTGTTGCAGATAGGGCGTGTCGATGCAGATTCCCTGGGTTTCCATCTCGGCCAGCACAGGCTCCAGAGGCAACTCGACGGTTTCAAACAGCGTCTTAAGGTCAGGTGCTTGTTCAAACTGGGCTTGCAGCTGTGGCATCAGGCGAAAGGTGACGGCTGCGTCGGCTCCACAGTAGGTCGCCGCCGCCGCAATTTCGACATCGGCAATGGTTTTATTTTTGGGCACCAGATCGGTGTAGCTGTCCATCGAGCAGTTGAGCAGCCGCATCGCCAAATCGCCCAAGTTGTGACGATTTTCGGGGTTGAGCACATAGCTGGCCAGCATCGTGTCAAACACCACCCCCCTCAGATCAATGCCCTGATGTCTCAACACCAGGCGATCGTATTTGGCATTTTGCAGCACTTTAGGATGCTCGGCACTTTCGAGAATAGGCCGCAGCGCCTCTAGCACCTGCGATCGCTTCAAGTTATGGCCTGACTTATGGTTGATCGGAATATAGGCCACCTCATCGGGGCGATCGCCCCAGCAGCAGCCGATGCCCACCAGCATCGCATCTCGCGGTTCTAAGGAAGTTGTTTCCGTATCCCAACTCACAGGTTTATCAGTACGCACCTGCAATCGTTCCACCAGTTCAGCCAGCTTATCGGCAGTGTCGATGATCTGAGGCTCGACTTCTACGGGCAACACCCGCTGGGTTTCTTCGGTTTCCTCTGAGCTAAAGAACCAGGTGTCGTCATTGTCGGGAGTGGAAACTGGAGTCGAGGAGCGGCTAGATGAGCTAGGCACCTGTTCCACAGAGGCGATCGCCTCCGCATCACCCTCTCCCCCAAAAACCACCTGGAGCTTTGGCACCTGTTTGCGAAACTGCCGCAGTTCTAGCTTGTCGAGCAGCGCCATCACGGGATCAGGGTCAAACCCCTGGAGCTTGCATCGGTCTAGCTCAATGCCTAAAGGCGCATTTAAATGGATTTGCGCCATGTATTGCGAATGCTTCGCGGCCTCACGGCCTTCTTCTAGCTTTTTCTTGGTCGCTCCTGTAATCGCGTTGAGCGAGTCATAGATCTGCTCTAGGGTGCCGAAGTCTTTCAGCAACTTAGCGGCGGTCTTCGCACCAATGCCCTTCACCCCTGGAATATTGTCAGACGGGTCACCGCAGAGCGCTTTGTAATCGACCACTTGGGTCGGCTTTACCTTCAGCTTTTCTTCAACCTGCTGCGCGCCCATCTCGATCGCCCCAGCCGAGGCGCGCGGGCCAAAGCTGTTGCTGAGGTAGAGCATCGACACGCCCTTGGCATCATCCACAAGCTGAAACAAGTCGCGATCGCCACTCAAAATCTTGACCCGATAGCCCTCTGCCGCCGCCCGTCGCACCAGAGTTCCGATCACGTCATCGGCTTCGTAGCCCTCTGCCGTCACCATAGGTAAATTGAACGCCGCCAACACCTGTTGCAGGTTGATCAGATCTGGCAAAAAATCTTCAGGGGCTTCGGGTCGTCCGGCTTTGTATTCGCTATCAGCCTCATGGCGAAACGTGGGGCCAGCCAGATCAAACGCCACCGCTGCAGAGTGAGGACGCTCAGCCTCTAGCATGTCGAGCAGCGATCGCAAAAAGCCGTAAGAAACACTGGTCGGAATACCCGTCGAAGTGCGCAAGCCGCCGTCACGCCCCTTGGAGTGGGCATAGTACGACCGAAACGCGAGAGAATGGCCATCCACCAAAATCAAGAGCGGATTTGACGCTTGATTCGCAGCCTGAGTCGATGGAGCAGAGGGGTTGGCTTCAGGGGCTTGAGACATCGCCATAGGAGAGATTGACAGGAGAATAACAGACAGGAATAGCGGACATCATGTACTCGTTTCATCCTACCGCTCCCGTTGCGATCGCGCTGATGTTCGTCACCCACTCCTGACTCCCCACTCCGTCTTACAGCAACACCTCTTCCAACTGGTGTTGTTCCCACAGAGTTTGATATAACCCGCCCTGGTGCAGCAGCTCATCGTGGGTTCCGCTTTGGACGATGCGACCTCGATCCATCACGAAAATGCGATCGGTCGAGGCTGCCGCAGACATTTGGTGAGAGATAAAAATCACCGTTTTTTTATGGGTGCCAGTCGAAAGATTGTCGAGAATGGCCGTTGCCGTCTGGTTATCGACACTGGAGAGCGAGTCATCCAAAATCAAAATCGGCGCATCGACCAGCAAAGCCCGAGCCAGTGCCATTCGCTGCCGCTGCCCGCCCGACAGCGTAATGCCCCGTTCTCCCACCAGCGTGTCGTACTGCTTGGGAAAGTTGAGAATTTCGCCGTGGATTTGGGCTTGCTTCGCTGCATATTCTGCATCCAGGCCGTCTAGCATCGGGTTGCCGTAGCGGACATTGTCTCGAATGGTGCTGCTAAACAGAAAGCTGTCTTGGGGCACATAGGCGATCGCCCGCCGCAAATCTTGCAGCCGCACCTGGGTGATATCGTGCTCATCCAAAAAGACCTGCTGAGACTGGATGTCGAGCAGATAGGGCAGCGCATTTGCTAGGGTCGTCTTGCCAGAGCCAATCGGCCCCACAATCGCCACGGTTTCACCCGGCTTGATCTCAAAGCTGAGATTATCCAACGCTGGCGTCGAGGTTCCCGGATAGGTATAGCTGAGATGGTCTGCCCGCAGTCGCCCCTGCACCTGATGCGGGTCGAGGGCGATCGCATCAGGTGCATTTTTAATCACGGGTTCAGTCGTGAGAATAGACTCAATCCGATCAATGCTGACCTCTCCCCGCTGATAGGCCGTAATCGTAAAGCCCAGCAGCGCCGTTGGAAACACCAGTCGCTCCACATACAGCAGCATCGCCACAAAGCCACCGACGCTAATATCTCCATCGGCGATCGCCCCAGCTCCCAAGGCCAAAATCACCAGCAGGCTGATACTCGCCAGCCCCCCCAAGAGGGGAAACAGCGTATTCCGCGTGCGACCCAAATCTAAATTGGCTCGCAGAAGCTGCCGATTTAACCGCCCAAAGGCTCGCCGCTCATTATCTTCTTGAGCGTAAATCTTGATCAGAGAAATGCCGCTCATGTCTTCCTGAATCAGGTCGCTGATACTGGCGTTTTCTTCTTGCACGCGCAACTGCTGATTGCGGAGGCGCTCACTAAACATCCGCACGAGAAACAGCATGATGGGGTAAATGGCGATCGCTGCCAGCGTCAGCTTGACGCTAATCGACAGCATGAACGGCAGGGTGAGCGCATAAGCAAACGTAGTGTTTGCCAAACTCAGCACCGCAAACCCCAACAGCCGCCGAATATTGTCTACATCGCTAGTCGCACGACTGATCAGCTCCCCTGGCTTGACCCGACTAAAGTAAGCGGGTTCCAGCGTTAGGATGTGGTCAAAAACTTTTTGCTTGAGGTCAAACTCAACCTGACGCCCTATGCCAAACAACAAAATCCGCGAGGCCATCCGCACCGCCAACATAATCGAGGCCAGCACCAGCGTCAGCACGGCATACTGCATCACCTGGCTAAAGCTAAAGGTGACCTGAAGGGTATCAACTCCGTTTCTGATCAGTTGGGGAATGTAGACCCCGATGCCGTTGACGACCAACAGCGCTCCTATACCCAGAGCCGCTGTCTTCCGGTAAGGATACAGATACTCCCCAAGTTTTTGCAGACGAGACTGAGCCATGATCGTGCGATCGCCACCAGCAACAACAGCAAAACGAAGCTTCCAGCACATTTAGCTGCCGCTTCGCCGCTTTCCCATGCTATCGCTTCTATGACGATGCATGAGTGACGATGCATGAATGGCGCAATGACCTGATAGCGATGCTCGAATTCAAAATGCAAGGTGTAGAATGGCAGTGGTAAAACGCGGCCAATGGTAAGACGCAGCGAATAGGCTGCCCCCAGTCACGGGAGAGGTGAGCAGATGGCTCTGCTCTAGATATTCTCGTGATGTGTTCTGAAAATCATCCCGTCTAAACTCTCCTGATCTCAAGACTCAGGGGATTCAGGATAGATACCCTGAAGTGACCTTTCCTAACAGACATTCCTCTTTGAAGTAGTAGACCGGAAAACGACCACCCGTTCAGCGAGATCCGTCAAAAGCGCTGCGGTCTTTTTCCATCTACATGACGTGCTGGAGATTTTGAGTTTGCATGGCGATATTACACGGTAGTTGGCTGGTTCAACCTGAATGGTTTTCTCCGCTTCAAGCCCAGTCAGGAATGACCTCCTCAGCGCAACAGTCTCGCTCCGCAGTAGGTGCAAACCAAGAACAGCAGAGCCAAACGGGACAATTTTTCATCTGGGGCGAAGTGTGGCGCAGGGTTGACCCTGTTGTGCCCACCCCAGGAGAAGGTCTTGCTCATCCCTATGCAATGACAGCCTCAGAACTGATTGACCTGTTGCGATCGCTCTCCACACAACAGTCGATCGGTTTACCCAAAAGCCTTTCGCTAGATGAGATTCAGCCGCCTCAATCGAATTCTGCTGAGGAGACTCCTAAAGCAGCAGGATCAGAACGCTGGAAAACAGGCCGATGGAAAACAGTGGCGATCGCCCTGCCCACCCACACCGCCACAAAATCGGCAGGACGAGGCAAAAAGCGCCAAGTGGCTCTGTTTCCTCAACATTCTGTCACCATTGAGGCCGACAGCCCGATCTCGCCAGAGTTACTGCAACTTGACGCCGCAGCCGCCACAAAAACGTCGGGTCGATCCAGTAAAAGCAAGCCGTCTGATTCTGTTTCGCTTTACCCCTGGCAGGTGGTCGGCATCTGTCTCTCCGCCAAAGAAGCGCTGCAACTGCTCCACTCTCTCCCACTTCATCTAGACAAAGATGAAGAGTCTTTTCTGGGGGGAGATTTGCGGTTTTGGTCTCACGTCGCCCGCTGGGATCTAGATTTGTTGGCGCGGGCTAAGTATCTGCCCATTTTAGAGCGGCAATCAGAACAGTGCGGCATCAGCCGCTGGAGTGTGTTGCTCGACAGCGCCGCCGATCAGGCACGACTAGAGCAATATGCCACCCAGATGCCGTTTCTCTGTCGTGCCTTTGTTGGTTCTTCTTCGTTTGAAGGGACAACATCCAGTGCTCCAGACAATGATTCAGACAAAGAGCATAAAGGAGTAGAAACGGGCGATCGCCCAACTGATACTCCCCTGTTTTTAGACTCGCGTCCTCTTCTCTTCCACTTCCTCAACCAGACCATCGATGCCCAGGTGCGGCGAGTGACGGCGACGATTCCGCTGCCGACTTCCCCCCTGCCCCGCGATTTACCCCTGAGAGAATGGCTCCAGTCTCTCGCCAAAGTTAACCAGCTAGAGACTGATGGCGATCGCATCAAGCGGCTTCATTCTGTGCTCAACACCTGGCTGGCTCCGGTGCAGCGCCAGCTCACCCAGAAAATTTCACCCTTTCTCACAAGTTTCAAGCTCGTTCCCCCAGAAGAATCGGGCGCAGAGTGGCGACTTGAGTTTGGGTTGCAGGCGATCGATAATCGCGACTTTTGGGTCAGCGCCGATGTGGTGTGGAGCAACCCCGTCAACTTGCTCACCCTCGAAGGTCGCACCATTGAGCAACCCCAAGAAACCTTCTTAGCAGGGCTAGGACTGGCTTCGCGACTCTACCCCGTGCTAGAGCCAAGCCTCCAGGAGATGCAGCCCGCCGCCTGCGTGCTTCACCCCCTACAAGTGTATGAATTCATCAAATCTACCGCATGGCAACTGCAAGACAGTGGCCTGGGCGTGGTGTTGCCGCCCAGTCTATCGAGTCGCGACGGCTGGGCCAATCGGCTGGGGCTTGCCATACGGGCACAAACCCCACGCAGCAAAAAAAAGCAAGGATTTGGCCTCCAGAGCCTGCTCAACTTCAAGTGGGAGCTAACCATTGGCGGCCAGCGTATTTCTAAAGAAGAGTTTGATCAGCTCGTCGCCCTCAATACGCCCCTGGTGCAAATCAACGGCGAATGGGTGGAGTTACGGGAGCAAGATATTAAATCGGCCCAGACCTTCTTTGAAAGTCGCAAAGACCAGATGAGCCTGTCTTTAGAAGATGCCCTGCGCATCAGCACAGGCGATACTCAGATGATCGAAAAGCTTCCCGTTGTAGACTTTGAAGCCTCAGGTTCCCTAGAAGCACTGCTTGACACACTCACCACAGGCAACCAAAACGTTGAAGATCTGGAAGCTCCCGAGGGGTTTCAAGGGGAGCTGCGTCCCTATCAAAATCGTGGTGTGTCATGGCTGAAGTTTCTAACCCAGTGGGGATTAGGCGCATGTTTAGCCGACGACATGGGCTTGGGTAAAACCATCCAATTAATCGCTCTATTGCTGCATTTGAAAGCAGAAGAAACCCTCACAAAACCAACCCTGCTCGTCTGTCCGACTTCGGTCTTGGGCAACTGGGAACGGGAGGTGCGGCGATTTGCTCCTGATCTGCGGGTCGGCATCCACCACGGCGACAAGCGATCGCACGGCAAAAAATTTGTCAGCGATGCAACTCAAAAAGACCTAGTCATTACTAGCTATGCCTTGGCTTTTAGAGACGAAAAAACTCTGGGTATGGTGGAGTGGCAAGGCGTGGTCTTGGATGAAGCACAAAATATCAAGAATCCGGAAGCCAAGCAGTCTCAAGCCGTACGCAAACTCAACTCCGATTTTCGCATTGCCCTCACCGGAACCCCCATTGAAAACCGTCTGTCGGAGCTGTGGTCGATCATCGACTTTCTAAATCCGGGCTACCTGGGGCCGCGCAACTTTTTTCAGCGACGGTTTGCCATGCCGATTGAGCGCTACGGCGATACAGATTCCTTACAAGCACTGCGATCGCTCGTGCAGCCTTTCATCTTGCGTCGCCTCAAAACCGACCGCAGCATTATCCAAGATTTGCCCGACAAGCAAGAGATGACGATCTTTTGCGGCCTCACCGAATCTCAGGCCGAACTCTACCAAACCTTAGTCGATCAGTCGCTAGAAACCATCGAGTCGGCAGAGGGCATCCAGCGTCACGGCATGATTCTCGCCCTGCTGACTCGTCTGAAGCAAGTATGCAATCATCCTGCATTGTTGAGTTCAGGCAAGGATAAGAGCGCAGGCAAAGGTGCAGGCAAAAATATCAAAACAGCCACAGAAACAGCCACAGGCACAACCAGCAAAACCCGTGCAGCCTCCAGCCGAACGACTCGGGCTAAAGCATCTGCAACCGATACAAGTGCGACTCTTTCCCCCACATCCTCAGGTTTTCTGGCTTTGTCTGGCAAACTGCAACGACTAGAAGAAATGCTAGACGAACTGCTAGCAGAGGGCGATCGCGCGCTCATCTTTACCCAGTTTGCCGAGTGGGGCAAGCTAATGAAAACCCATCTCGAAACCCGCTTTGGCCGCGAAGTCTTGTTTCTCTACGGCAGCACGTCGCGAGAAAAACGAGAAGCGATGGTCGATCGATTTCAAAATGACCCCCAGGGGCCGCGCATCTTCATTCTGTCGTTGAAGGCAGGCGGCGTTGGGATCAACCTTACCCGTGCCAACCATGTGTTTCACTTTGATCGATGGTGGAACCCTGCGGTCGAAAATCAAGCAACCGATCGCGCCTTTCGCATTGGCCAAACGCGTAACGTTCAAGTTCACAAATTTGTCTGTTCTGGCACTCTGGAGGAGCGCATTAATGAACTGATTGAGAGCAAAAAAGCGCTCTCAGAACAGGTCGTCGGCACGGGCGAAAATTGGCTGACGGAGTTCGACTCCGATCAGCTGCGTAACCTCTTGCTGCTCGATCGCAGTGCCGTGATCACAGAAGACAGCGATTAATACCGAACCTGATTCAACACCCCCATTCAGGATTCAGGACTCCCGTGGGAGCGCTCGGCTGAGCGCCCCTACACATCAGGGGTATGCCAACAGGATGTCGGATCACCCTGCTTATCGGTTGAGCCTTAAAACATGGTTCGGTGACTTATGCTGCCCTAGAGATGGCTTTAGAGGTTGAAGACTCTCACCTCGGCTCCGGTGTGCTGAGCTAGGGTGCGGGTGACGCTATTGAGCTGCTTAATATCTCGCACCCCCATGACATGAATGTAGAGTTGAGGGCGATCGCTCTCGACTGAGCGATGAATTCCTGAAAACCATTCTTGCAAGTCCCAGGCATATCGTTCCAGACTTTCTGTATTCAGACAGGTTTTGCCCAGATACAGACCGTCAGGTTGAGCCTGCACCACCACATCTAAGTGGGCAATGCCGATATGCTGACGCATCAGATCGGTAACACGTTGGATGCTATTTTCATTGTCATCAACAGAGAGCACGAGCGCCGCTGTATGCTCTGATTCTGAAGTGAGGTGCTCCAGTTCTGGAGAGAGCGGACACACACTCGAATCTCGAACGGTTAAGGCTCGAATATCTGATACGGCTTGGAGGTAAATATTGGACTGAAAGGGAACCTGAACAGCTTGCATAGGATTTAGCCCTGTTTGTGATGAAAGATTGCGCTAAAAGATTGCGATGAGAAATTGTGCCGATCTGTTATGCCTCGTGAATTGCGCCTGATTTGAAAATGAAGGGTTAGACCTGCGGCATTTGAAACCTGCGGCATTGAAACTGCGACATTGATAAAGGTTCTAGAACAGCACCAGACCCTAAAGGCCCATGATCAAGAAACCCATGCAATGTCAATTCGCCTTTAAGCCGGAACCTTGAGTGCGAGACACATGTCACACAGCCCACAGGCCATCCCTTCAAGAAGGCAAACCCTTTTTTGGCGATCGCCTTACTTTTAGGCTGACCGATTTTGGCCACGCAAAACACGGGTGCAGCCGAGAATTCATCCAGGCTTTACGTCTAAGAACGAACAATCCTCAAAAATTCAGCATTACGCAAGCCAAAGCGCACACTTTTCAAGCTGTCCACCTTACATTAACGTTTGATGAAGCTGTTTCTAATCGGCTCCGTATATCGCGTTTAATTCGCTACACAATTCTAAAATCGAGTACCGAAGGGAGTTGGAAGAATTTTCTAGATATTTTTTGCCGAAATTTACGGTTTTTTTAATCCTGAGCATGTTTCAAATCAGAATATAAATTTTCCGATTTCCCGTTTGTCACTCGCTTCACAAACTCACTCTATCCCAGTAAATTCAGACACTTTCAGCGTCAGTTCAAATAAAGCCGGATGATCCGTAATTCCACTATTAATTTATCAATTTTGCGTAGTTTTATTGATGCATCGTTTATTGAACTGATGAGGTCTAGCTGACGAGGTTCAGCTGAGATCCAGCCGCAGTTTTTGTGACCTCGATCCGAGACTGAAACGCTTCTCTCAAATGGGGCATGTGCGTCACCGTGAGAATACAGGCAAAATCAGACGCGATCGCATTGATGGCGCTCACCAGGCGATCGCACCCCGGCTGATCTTGAGTGCCAAACCCTTCATCCACGATCAACAGTTGCAGAGCCGTGCCCGATCGCTGAGCTAGAAGTCGGGCGATCGCCAGCCGAATCGCAAAATTGACTCGAAATGCCTCGCCACCAGAATAGGTTTCGTAAGAACGGGTTCCTTGGGTATCACCAATCAAAATATCGAGGGTGTCGATCAGCTTTGTGCCGACCTTGCGAGAGGCTTTCGTCTGGCTTTTGCTGGCTCGCTGAGTCACAAACTGAATGTGAAGTTGGTTGGCGCTCAGTCGCCCCAAAATATGATTGGCCTCTGTTTCGAGCTGCGGCAAGATATTCTCAATCATCAAAGCCTGAATGCCATTCTTGCCAAATGCCTGAGTTAGCTCTCGATATAGCTTCGCCTGGTAAAGCAGTTGCTGAAGCTGTTCTCGCTGCTCTTGCTGCTGCTGCTTCAGCTGATCAAACTGCTGCATCTGTTGCTGGAGTCGCCCCAGTTGGGCCATGGCATCATCAAGCTGCGATCGCCGCTGAGTGATTTGATCATCGAGCACTTGCAGATCGGTATGGCGATCAGGGTGCCGCTGGAGCGTCTCAGACAACTGCTGAAGCTTTTGCTCCAGAACGATCAGGGCAGTCTGGCGATCGCCAACGTCGAGCGCGATCGCTCGCAGCCGCTCTTGCAACAGCGGATGATGATGACGCGCTTGAGTCAACTCTTGATAGCGCAGTTGTGCAGTTTGAGCCTGACGCATATTCTGGCGCACCTGAGTATGGCGATCGGCGTCATAGGCCAACTCTGCCAAGTCTGCCGTTAGACGATGAATCTGTTGCTGACGCTCGGATTGGTCAAGAGCCTTAAGGTTTTGGGTCAACCCCGTCAAAATTTTCTCTTGTTCCTCGATCTGAGTTCGTAGGTGCGATCGCCGCTTTTGAGCCTGCTGCACCTGAACCTGTTTAATCTCTGCCCAGCGCCATCGATCGACTTGCCCCCGAGCTAGGGCGTGATCTTTTTCGTCATAGCTGAGAGTCTCAAGGCGCTGCTCAATGACGCTGAGTTCTTCACGACTATCAGTGCCGTAAGCCTGGGTTTGCAGCATCTGCTCTAGCTGAGACTGCTCGTTCACCAAAGCCTGAATCGATTGCCCCGCAGACTCAACTCCATTCATCTGCTCCTGAAGCCGCCCTCGCCGTTCCAGCACGGCAGAATGCGCAGCCAATTCTTGGTCTAGCTCGCGGTACTCTTGCCGCAGCACTCGAATTTCTTTTTCAGCGGCAGCCAACTGTTCTCGAATCACCCAAATCTCTCGCTCTACCTCGCGATATTCGTCTTGATGATGGGTCAGCACCACCTGCCAATGATGGGCATCTAACGGGCGATCGCACAACGGGCAAGGAGGATAACTCGCAGATTCTGGAGTAGGTTCACGACTCGATTCAGGCACCGATTCAGGTGTCAATTCGGGAGAACTGGGAGATGCAGAATCTTGGCGACCCACAGAGTTAAAACTGTTGTGAACCTGCATCGGTGAGGCTTGAACCGCTGATTCTGAGGCAGCAACCATCAGCACCAACGGAGAATCGGCTGGAGCATTGGCATGGAGCATCTGAATTTTTTGATCTAGCTCAGCCAACTGCGTCTGCAAATCTCGCTGTCGCTCTTGCAACCGTTCCATAAAACTGCGACGTTCTGTGCCTCGCTCGCGCACCTGCTGCTGATAGCTGCGCCGTTTTTCCAGATATTCAATCTGCGTCGCAACCTCAACAATGGCCTGTTGCAACGCAGGCTGTTGCTGTTGCTGAGATCCCAATTGCTGAACAGAAGATTGCACCTCCTCCAGTCGCACCGTCAGACGAATCCGATGTTGGTCGAGCTGATGACAAAGCTGCTGTTGTCGCTGCAACAACGGCGTTGCCTGGGTCTGAAGCTGATCAAGCGCAACCAATCGCTGGCGAGCCTGCTGACTGTGGTGGAACGCCTCGGCAACCTGATCGGCTTTAGCCAAAATGGACTCTAGATCGTGATCTTGCTGAACGAGCGCATTGAGATGAATCTCGGCTTGGCGCACCTGATCGGTGAGAGCGGCGATCGCCTGATCGTGCTGTCGCTGTAGCGTTTGAAGCTGTTGCTGAAGCGTTTGGTGAGTGTGACTCTGTTGAGTCAGGCGATCGTCTTCTTCCAGCAACGACTGAAATCGTCCATATTGCTCCGTGATAGATTGCGCCTCTGCAAGGACGGATTCGAGCTGGCGCACTTGATGCTGGAGGCTGCGCTGGTCGTGGGAAAGGCGATCGCACTCTTGTCGTAAATATTGCTGCTGCTGCTGCTGGAGCGTCATGTCTTGTTGCCAAGCTTGCCGCTGCTGTTGCTCATGGTGAAGGGTTTTGAGCTGCTCTCGGTCGGTGTCTTGCTGGGTTCGCAGGGTGGCGATCGTGTCGTTGAGCTGGTGCTGCTGTTGGATCAAGGCAGGTTCGTCTTGAAGCTGATGGGCGATCGCCTCTAGGCTGCGCTCCAACACTGTCACCTCGGCTTTGAGATCGCGCGATCGCTCCTTTGCCCGTTCGGCCAGATCGTCATATTCCCCAAGCTTCAGCAGATCGGCCAAAATTTGCTTGCGCTCACCCGGACGCTTCAGCATAAACTCATC
Source organism: Elainellaceae cyanobacterium (assembly GCA_049647405.1). GTDB lineage: Bacteria > Cyanobacteriota > Cyanobacteriia > CAKZMO01 > CAKZMO01 > CAKZMO01. The sequence goes on from JBARXP010000317.1 coordinate 21,341, forward strand.
GGCTCGCCCCTGACGCAGATAGGCCGAATTGACGAACGTTTCGTAATCGATACGAAGATGTTGATGAATGATCTGCTGAGTCGCTCGCATTCCTCGCCCAGTCAACGATCGAAAACCGTCTTCCGTCTGAATCTGAAACTCTAGGGCGCTGGTCTGGCCTCGATAGCGAGTTCGGATCACTCGATAGGTCTGCTGATGGCAGGTAAACGTATAGTCCACTTGGGCTTCTTTTTCGCCCATATGCACCACGTCGTCTTCAGTGTGAGCCCGACTCTGACCCCATATTGACCAGGCGATCGCCTCCAGCAACGACGATTTGCCTGCACCATTGGCACCACAAACGCACGCCACATGAAGCCCCTGAAAATTGAGGATCACATCGCGGTAACTTAAAAAGTTTTTGAGTCGCAGTCGAACGGGAATCATAGAATAAACGTTCGCCCAAACATTTGCACTGAAAACTGATCCCAATGTAGCAGTACGAAAGAACTTTAATACGATCGAACTTATGTTTTTTGAAGTTTTTTCTGGAATTTTTTCGAGAATATTTCGAGTGATTACCTAGATCAGATCAGGCGTTCTAAATTGTTTTGCATTGGGCTACATTTTGCCTAGATTGCGATCGCCAATGCCCCATTTATTGATCAAATGCTCGATCGATCAACAGGTAGTCATCGCCGCAGAAATGCCCGCATTACCCAGTGGAGTTCAGCAGATCTGGGCGATCGCTCATCTTCAACGCATACCGACTCCATGATTCGATCATGCAAAAGGGGTGAAGCCGATCAAACCAGCTTCACCCCTCACGCGCATTTTTATTTACTTGCAAATATCTAGAAAAATAGATCGCTTGATCTACTTTTGACTTGCAGTTAACTGAAATTCAGCTAATCCATAAAAGCGTTGAGAACAGTCAACCGCTGATCCAAACCCTCACATTCGTACGAATGGATCTACGAATGGATCACGGAACACAAGCATGGATGGCGTGTGAATCAAACCTCAACGGAGCAGCGATCGCACAGCCCCGACACCGTCACCTCGTAATGTTCGGCCAAGAGATTGGGCGACAGGGTCTTGAGATCAAGAGGAACAAACGCATCCCACGCAATATCTCGAATGCTGCCACACTGGCGACAGCGAAAATGATGGTGAGGCATGACATTCGCGTCATAGCGAGTGACTCCCTCTTCGAGCAGCACCTCACGCACTAGCTCCACCTGCTGGAGTGCTTGCAGCGAAGCATACACCGTCGCCTGCGACGACACCGGACTATTGGCATTTAGCTCTGTCAACAGCTGATCGACCGTTGGATGGTCTGTCCGAGACATCAGGTTGGCATAGACGGCAAAGCGCTGCGGCGTCACGCGCAGCCCTTTGTCTTTCAAGGTCTGGACGATTTTTTCAGCTTTAGAGTTGGTCGCGTGCCTAGTCATGGCAATCCTGTCCTGCTGCGGACATGTCGTGTCTTCGATGGTTTGCTTATACCCACCATTATAATTATTTCTGTCTATAATGTAACTAATCAAAGTTCAGAATGATTCTGAGAAATAAGTATTTACAACTATTGCAATATTTCTTAATTCGGAATTATTCTGAGATAGTTGATTTGTTGAAGCCTGACTCAAGGGTCAGTGCTCTCTCCAATTTCGACATGTGAATTTCAAAGCAGTACAGGAGGATTTTCATGGTTCCTATGGAGCACGTGCCCGACGTTGTTTTTAAGACTCGCGTCCGAGACGAGTCTGTTGAAGGCCCCAACCCCTTCAAGTGGCAAGACACAACCACCCAAGATATCTTTGCCGGAAAGCGTGTGGCTGTTTTCTCACTACCTGGCGCTTTCACCCCGACCTGCTCTTCGACTCACTTGCCTCGATATGAAGAGCTTTATAGTGAGTTCAAAGCTCTAGGAATTGACTCAGTCGTTTGTATCTCTGTGAATGACGCGTTCGTCATGTTCCAGTGGGGTAAAGCTCAGGGTGCAGAAAACGTCTTCTTGCTGCCCGATGGAAACGGCGAGTTTACCCGCAAAATGGGGATGCTTGTTGAGAAGTCTAACCTGGGCTTTGGAATGCGTTCTTGGCGCTATTCGATGGTTGTCAACGATGGCAAGATCGAGAAGATGTTCATCGAGCCTGACTACGGCGACAACTGCCCCACCGACCCCTTTGAAGTTTCTGACGCAGACACAATGCTGGCCTACCTGAAGGGTTAATCTCGTCATTGCCAACGTCAATGTTCTGTCTCCAGATCTGCTGAATCTCTCTTAACAAGCTAAAGCTTCACGGAGATTCAGTAAGAATGATTTCAGAGCATCCGAGATGGCTGTTTATGAGTCATCGAGTGGAATGGGTGGGCGATCGCCTACCCATTCTTAGTTTTAATTTATATGCAGTGACAACATTACAGTGACAACGTTTTAGGGCTAAGCAACTTAGGGCTAAGCAACCATCAATTCGTTAGCCTAGAACTAGACAAGGGAAGGAGGGAAATCATGAGCTATGACTTTGACTTATTTGTAATCGGGGCTGGTTCGGGCGGCATTGCTACTGCTCGTCGCGCTGCTGAGTACGGCGCAAAAGTGGCCGTAGCCGAATTTGGCCGCCTGGGAGGCACCTGTGTGAACCGAGGCTGTGTGCCCAAGAAGCTAATGGTTTACTCATCGCACTTCCCTGACTATTTCAAAGCCGCAGAGGGCTATGGCTGGAGCCCTGTCTCTAGCAGCTTCGACTGGAAAGCGCTGACAACCGCTGTGAACAACGAGACCGCGAGGCTCAACGGCATCTATCAGCGAATGCTCGACAAATCCAATGTAGAAATTTTTCCCCACCATGCGCGCTTTGTGGATGAGCACACCTTAGAGGTGGGAGATCAGAAAGTCACGGCTGACAAAATTTTGATCGCCGTTGGCGGCAAGCCTGTTCTGCCAGACATTCCCGGTATCGAACATGCGATTACCTCCGACGATATCTTCCATGTCGAAGAGCATCCCAAACGGGTCGTTATCTTAGGGGGCGGCTACATCGGCTGCGAATTTGCATCGATTCTCAATGGCTTGGGGATTGAAGTCACGCAGATTATTCGCGGCGACAAAATTTTGCGCGGGTTTGACGACGACATCCGCACCGAAATTCAAGAGGCCATGCAAAAGCACGGCGTTCGCTTGCTGACCCATACCAACATCGTTTCCATTACCAAAACCGATGGGGGAGTTGAGGTCAAGCTGAAGACTGATGCTGGCGAAGAAATCGTGGTGGCCGATGCGGTCAACCTGTCAGCCACAGGCCGCGAACCGTTGCTTGACAATCTAGGGTTAGAAAACACCGGAGTCGAGCTAAACGGCAAGGCGATCGCCGTTGATGAATATAGTCAGACCGCCGTTGAGAATATTTACTCGGTGGGCGACTGCACCAGCAAGATTGAGCTGACTCCGGTTGCCATTAATGAAGGGCGCGCCTTGGCTGACACTCAGTTTGGCGGCAAGTCGCGCACCATGAGCTATGAAAATATTCCGACTGCAGTATTCACCACTCCTGAGGCTGCAACGGTGGGGCTGACGGAGGCTGAAGCCGTTGAGCAGTATGGCGAGTCGAATATTAAAGTCTACCGTTCGCGCTTCCGTCCGATGTATTACACCCTGCCCAACATGGACGCAAAGACCCTGATGAAGCTGATTGTTCACCAAGAGTCAGGCAAGGTCGTGGGCGCACACATGGTCGGAGATGGTGCCGCTGAAATCATTCAGGGTGTGGCGATCGCCGTCAAGATGGGTGCCACTAAAGCCGACTTTGACGCCACGGTGGGCATTCATCCCAGCT
>JBARXP010000318.1:0-29488 GCA_049647405.1 Elainellaceae cyanobacterium
TGTTTGTAGTCGCGGAAGGACATTCTGAGACTTAAAACGGGCGTGGAGAGCGCGTAAGACCTTTTGAGGCAATGCTTGTTGAAGCGCCAACCCCATTCAGAGACGACTCCTTTATGGTGTCGCTTGGTGAGGAATCACCGCTCCTTCAGGACGGTGAGGATGTCAACGCACATTCACTTCATCAGGACTTACGCAGTTTGTTGAAAGGGTGGGCGCGACGCGCCCACCCTTTCAACGAGTTTATGCAAGCTTAGGCGAGCTATGCGTAAATCCTGTTCATATCAAAAGCGGCGATGTTTTTTCTGAAATCATCACCGCCTATTGAAATTTAGACCTATGAAAATTTAGGTCTGTTGAAATTTAGACCAGCGAGCGTGAATTAAATATCTAAATCGGTCAGGTTAAGCTTAGGGCCGTAAGTTTCAATAAACTCTCGACGGGGAGCCACCCGATCGCCCATCAAAATGGTGAAGATGCGATCGGCTTCGGCAGCATCTTCAATCTCGACTCGTTTTAGGGTGCGGGTTGCAGGGTCCATCGTCGTTTCCCAGAGCTGCTGCGGCATCATCTCGCCCAATCCCTTAAAGCGCTGGATATTGTAGTTTGCGTTAGAAGGAAACTCAGCCAATTGCCGCTGTAGCTCACGTTCGCTGTAGCAGTAGTAGTGCTGCCGCCCACGCTCAACTTTGTAAAGAGGCGGGCAGGCGATGTAAATATAGCCCTGATCGACAAGCGATCGCTGATAGCGGTAGAAGAAGGTCAGAATCAGCGTTCTAATATGGGCACCATCAACGTCTGCGTCTGTCATGATGATGATGCGGTGATAGCGCAGCTGAGAGACATCAAACTCTTCGCCTTTAATGCCCAACCCTAGGGCAGTAATCAGCGCCTGAATTTCTGTGTTTTTGTAAATTCGGGCGTCGTCTGTCTTTTCAATATTGATGATCTTACCGCGCAACGGCAGAATGGCCTGAAACTGGCGATCGCGCCCTTGCTTCGCAGAACCGCCCGCAGAGTCACCCTCTACGATATAGATTTCTGATTCGGAAGGATCACGAGTACTGCAATCTGCTAGTTTTCCAGGCAGCGTAGATGACTCAAGCACTGACTTCCGACGCACGAGTTCACGCGCTCGTCGAGCCGCTTCAGCCGCATTAAACGCCTGAATCGCCTTCTCCAAAATGCCATCAACTACGTTGGGGTGAAAGCTGAGATATTCACCCAAGGTTTCGCCCACGACCGAATCGACGATGCCACGCACTTCGGTATTGCCGAGTTTTGTCTTGGTCTGACCTTCAAACTCTGGATCGGGAACTTTCACCGATACAACAGCGGTCAACCCTTCTCGCACGTTTTCCCCAGCCAGATTGGAGTCGCCATCTTTGAGCTTGTTGCGTTTACGGGCGATGGTGTTCATGGTGCGGGTCAGCACCGCCTTTAAGCCTTCTAGGTGGGTGCCTCCATCGATGGTGCGGATGTTGTTGGCAAACCCCAGCAGGTTATCGGTATAGGCATCGACACACCACTGAAACGCAGCCTCGACCTGCACCCCATTGCGCTCACTCTGAACGTGAATTACTTCTTCGTGGAGAGCCTGCTTATCTTTATTAATGTATTCGACATATTCGCGAATACCGCCTTCGTAGCAGTATTTCTCAGTTTTAGGTTCATCGCTCTTGAGCACATCCAAGCGATAGTCGGTAAACTCAATGGCAACCCCAGCATTCAGATACGCCAGCTCCCGCATTCGACCCGATAGGGTGATGTAGTCAAACTCAATTCCGTTGGTAAAAATTTGGGTATCGGGTTTGAAAGAAACCGTTGTTCCGGTGCGAATTTCTCCCGACGGCTGAGACTCTAACTCGCCCATGGGGACGCCACGCTCATATCGCTGGGTGTAGACGGTGTCACTGCGCCAGACATTGACCACAACCCACTCTGATAAGGCATTGACCACTGAGATGCCGACACCGTGTAGACCTCCCGACACCTTATAGCCACCACCACCAAACTTTCCGCCCGCATGGAGCACGGTCATCACCGTTTCGAGTGCCGATCTTCCCGTGGTTGGATGAACGTCAATCGGAATCCCTCGACCATCGTCTTCGACAGTCACGGAGCCGTCTGCGTTTAAGCGGATCGTGATGGTGTTGCAAAACCCGGCTAAAGCTTCGTCTACAGAGTTATCGACAACTTCGTAAACTAAGTGGTGCAGTCCTCGTGGCCCCGTACTACCGATGTACATGCCAGGCCGCTTTCGCACAGGCTCTAGCCCTTCAAGAACCTGAATTTGATCAGCACCGTAATCTGTTGCCATTCTTAAGGTTGCTCCTATCGCAAGCTTGAGACAATACCAAGCCCCAAGAAGATGAAATCACCTAGAAATTTTAACACAAATGGCTTGAAAGCGATTTTAGAGCATCTAGGTATGAAGTTTTAGTTAGGGATGCATCCTACACTTTTTCAACAAGATGAAACTGATCTTGTCAACTCATTCAGAAATGGGCGTGAGTACAGACGCTCTATTGTAGACGATTTTAAGGCTTAACCTCAAGTGCTCAACCCTAGAAGTATTAACGCCTTAAAGCAGTCTACAACCGTGCGATCGCCATTAATAATCAAAAATTCGAAAGGTTGGCCTAAACAGGAACCGCTAGCCGCTCGATCGCCACTAGGGCGTTGTAATCAGGGACTCCAACTTCGGGCGATCGCTTCGCCTTATCCAACAGCCCATTGCCCTCCGGCCAGTGGACTTGCAGGTTGCCAGGTTTTACCGGGGCAAGGAAGACATAGCCCTCCATCGTGCCGTAGTCGTTTTTGAGAAGAATGCGATCGCCCTCCTTCAAACCCAAAGTTTCCGCATCTTCTGGGCTCATCAACACGGCTTCTCTCAAGGCTCCGGTGATGGAGTCTTTTTTCTCTTGCACCATGCTGTTAAACTGCTTCCCTCGCCGGGTGGTAAGGCGAAAATACCCGTCGGGTAGAGGTGCCTGACCATTCGCTCGCACATCCAGTGCAGTGAAATGAGCCTTACCGTCTGGGGTGGCAAAGTTCCAGCCCATGCCTAGGTGTGCCCCCCCATATTGGAACTGGTCTCCTTTCTCCTTCAGGTGTTGAATACTGGCGTAAAACGGCACCACCTGAGCAATTTCTTGGCGCAACTCCGCAGTGCTGGCATAGGTCAGCCGATCGGCTAGATCTGGACGCACCCGTCGCGCTAGTTCTAACAGCACCTCCAACTCAGGCCGAGCTTCACCCACCCGTGGCCCCGGTATTTCAGGACTGAAGATCACCCGCCGCTCGGTATTGGTCGCCGTCACCCCACCCGGAACCTCATATCGAGTCGTCGCAGGCAGCAGCAGCACCGTTTCTCCTGGCTCCAGCAGCATTTGCTTGGCGCAGACAATATCCATATGAACCCGCAGAGGAATATTCTCTAGAGCCTGCTCGACATAGTCGGGGTCGGGCAGCACATCCTGAAAGTTGCCGCCGACGCTAAACAGCATATCTAGCTCGCCCTGAGCTGCCTGGTCGATCATTTCAGAGGTGATTAATCCGGTGCTGGTGGGCACCTCAAAGCCCCACTGGTCTGACAACATCGCCGCGTTCTCCGGTGTAATCGGCTTCCCTCCTGGCAACACTGTTGAATAGCATCCCATCTCAGCACCGCCCTGCACACCCGAATGTCCTCGAATCGGCATCAGGCCACAGCCTTCACGCCCAATAAATCCTTTGGTTAAGGCCAGATTCACGATCGCCCGCACGTTATCTTCACCGCACGCGTGCTGGGTGATGCCCATGCTCCAGACCAACACCGCCTTGTTCGCCTTGGCTACCATCTCTGCAAAGGTCGCCATGTCTTGCCGAGTCGCGCCTGACTGCTGTTCCAGCTCCTCCCAAGACTGGGCTTCTAGAGTTGCCTTCAGCTCCTCAAACCCTGTTGTATAGTTCTCGACAAAATATTCATCCGTCCAGCCCTGTTCAATTAGGTGTTTGACGGTGCCATTGAGAAAAGCCATGTCGCCGCCCACATTGACCATGAAAAAATCTTCGGCAAACTTTGTGCCAAACAAGGCACTTTCAGGAATGGAAGGCACCCAATAGCGCTCCATTCCTGGCTCACGATAGGTGTTGAGCACCACAATTCGGGTGCCTGCTTTCTTAGCCCAGTGGAGATATTTCACAGTGACGGGCTGGTTATTGGCCACATTGGAGCCAATGAACACGAGCAAATCAGTGCCGATCCAATCTTTATAGGAACACGTGGTGGCCGCTGCTCCCACGGTTCCTTTGAGACCATTGGTGCTAGGCGAATGACAGATGCGGGCAGCATTGTCTACATTGTTGGTGCCGATCGCCCGTGCTGCTTTTTGGGCGGCATAGTAGGTCTCGTTGACCGTGCCGCGACTCGTCAGGTAAAAGCCGAGGCGATCGGGCGAAGACGCATGGATGCGATCGCGCATCACCGTCATCGCTTCTTCCCAGCTAATCTGCCGGAATCCCTTATCGCCCTTATCTCGACGCATAGGGTAGGGGAGCCGCCCCATTTCCCTTAGCTCCGCCCCGCTCTTAAGCTGTAGAGACTCCACATCCTCAAGCAGCCTGGGATTAAAGGCTCCCATCGTATTCAGCCGCAGCAGCCGCAGCCGCACATTACAGAGGTGTAGCCCGTCTAGAGTCCAGTCCTTCATTCCGGTGGTGCCAAGGGAGCAGCCGTCGCAGACACCATTGTTGAGAATGCGCCATGCATAGTCAGCTTTGTCGAGGCTTAGCAGTGCCGCCCGCACCACTTCCCAATAGTTGTTGGGATACTGTTCGCCCAGCCCAAACGGCTTCCAGCTTGCCCAGATAGACGGATCCCAGGTCTTTTTCGGTTTGTTCAGCATAGAACGGCTCCCCAACAGACATTAAATATGCGGCAACATTAAGTATTTTGCAAGGTAAGACTTCTACAGCCTCTAAAAGCGCAGACTCTAAAAGCTCTGGACTGACTTACACGAACCCTTCACGAACCCTTCACGAACCCTTCACGAACCCTGACAACAGAGTGTAGCGCCATCGATTTGAACGAATTGAACGAAAAGCCTTGGGCTTCTCATTCAACGAGGGTTGATCGCCCCAACGCTAGACTCATCAACTGGCAACGAGCTGCTCCATAGCACACGGACATCGCATGGATATCGCATGGGTATCGTGTCATCCTACTCCTGAGCTATCTTTCGACTGGGCTAGTTCGTATGAATGGCTGACTTGAAACGTGTAAGGTGTGTATTAAGTTGTTCACACCCTAGCGCTCACATCCTAGACTATGGCTGTCTCTGCTGATCGCGAAGCATTTATTCCTTGCCGCCGCGCCGATCTCGTGGCGCTCTGCCTTGAAGAGGGAAAACTGCCCCCCGCACAAGCCCTTGAGTTTAAGAAGTTTTGTGAAATTTTGTCGGCCTACTACCATTTCAAGTTTCACGCTTTTGTCGAAACCCTAAAGCAAAACTATATTCCGTTTGATCCGAATGAGGATCAGCAGCTTCTTGTTCCGCCTACGCTGCAACAGCGCCAAGAGATGCAGACTAATTTGCTGCGCGCATTTCAAATAATTCTTGAAAGCGCAAATTATTGTCCTCTTTCGAGTCAGATGTTGCAGGATGCGTTTGAGGAATCATCGCTCATCGACCTAAAGACAGCAGTAGATTTTGAAGACTTTGATACGGTGCTTTGTTATTACCGGGGCGATATTTTTAAGACCCTTTCCTTTAAGAAATTTTTTCGCAAAAAGAAGCGAAATGTGAATGTATTTGAGCGAGTTGCGCTGCTGATTAAATTTAAGGATCATGCCTATTTCAAAATGAAGAAGGTAAATCTAAAACGACTGCGATTTACCCCTGGACAAATGTATGTCTATCTTTACAAAAATGTTCCTAAGTTTGACATTGAGCTACTGTTTCCTAATGTCAAAACAAGCATGACCTTAAAAGATCAGCTGCTATTTGGTGTTCCAGCTTTAGGTGCAGCTATTCCGCTGCTCGGTCGCGTTGCGCCTCAGCTCTTGCTGATTATGAGCATTGTCTTCTTTTTTCTCGGGATGCCGTCTTTGGTCGAGTGGCTCAAGGTGACAGAAGAGCAAGCTCAGAATATCTTGCCTATTTTAGTGGCATCAATGTCATTGACGATCGCCCTTGGCGGCTTTGCATTTAAGCAATACACCAGCTATCAGGCGAAAAAGATTCGATTTCAGAAAAAGGTCACCGACACGCTATTTTTTAGGAGTCTTGCCAACAATCGGGGGGTATTTCAGCTATTAACAGATGCGGCTGAAGAAGAGGAATGCAAAGAAATTATTCTGGTTTATTATCATGTGCTGACGAGTTCTGGGCCTCTAACCGTCAAGCAGCTCGATCATCAAATTGAAGCCTGGATGGATGCACAGCTTGGCACCAAAGTTGACTTTGATATTCAAGACCCTATTCGAAATTTATCGAATATTCGAGGGAAGATAGTAGCTCAGGGGCGATCGCCCTTTTTACCAACTGATTCAAAGGCCGAAGACCAGCTCAGTAGCGAACAGACTAGCCTTAGTCGAGACTCTCCAGTCTATGAGCGCTCTCCCGATGACTTAGAGTCAGGCTCTTTAGATGAACGCACAAATGAGTTCACCGAAAATTTCTCTCAATCATTAGATGTCTCAAATGCTCATGAGATGCGCGCGCTATTTAGCTATGACGATCAGGGGCACTGCGCTGTGTTGCCCTTGCATGACGCGAAGGCTGTATTAGACTATGTTTGGGATCACGCCTTTACCTATGCAAATGGAGATGTGAACGGAGCTGATGCTGATGACAGCTTGTAACAAGCGTGATTTTTCACGGGTCTAATTCTTCACGAGCTTAAGTTGTTCTTGATGCTTCCGATCGCTCCACGGAAAATTTTAATGAACCAATTTTAATGAACCTCACACTTCTTGAAGTCCATTAGCAGCCTATAAGCCTGAAAGAATCCTAAAGATTGCGGTTCCGTAACCTAAAACACTCGCAACAAGCCATTTTTTCTGTCATTGTCTATGCTATTGCTTGGAAGCCAGATCTCTGGAGGAATGAAATTATGAGTCAAAATCTGCTAGAACAACTCCGCACGATGACGGTGGTAGTCGCAGATACAGGAGACATCCAAGCGATTGAGACCTTTAAGCCTCAAGATGCAACGACCAACCCATCGCTGATCACGGCAGCGGCTCAGATCGAGCGCTATCAAGACATTGTCGATGACACCCTGAAGTGGGCACGCAAGCAGGTCGGGTATGGAGAAGAGGTTAAGAAAGTTATTGCTCTAGCCCTTGACCAGCTTTCCGTTGCGTTTGGTCTTCGCATTTTAGACATCGTTCCGGGGCGGGTTTCGACTGAGGTTGATGCGCGTTTGTCTTACGACACCGAAGCGACGATTGAGAAAGCTCGATACCTGATCGGCAAATATAAAGAAGCAGGCGCTGATCCCAATCGAGTGCTGATTAAGATTGCGTCAACCTGGGAAGGCATTCGAGCGGCTGAAGTTTTAGAAAAAGAAGGCATCCACTGCAACCTAACCCTGTTGTTTGGGATTCATCAGGCGATCGCCTGTGCCGATGCTGGCGTCACGCTAATCTCACCCTTCGTTGGTCGAATTTTAGACTGGTATAAGAAGTCAACCGGGAAAGAGTCTTATCCTGCCACTGAAGATCCAGGCGTGTTGTCTGTTACGAGCATTTACAACTACTTTCGTAAGTTTGGGTACAAAACAGAAGTCATGGGAGCGAGCTTCCGCAACATCGGCGAGATTTGCGAATTGGCGGGTTGCGACTTGCTGACGATTTCTCCAAGTCTGCTACAGCAGCTAGGCGAAACCGTTGAAGAACTGCCCCGTAAGCTTGATCCGGCCAAAGTTGAAGGCATGGATATCGAAAAGCTGACGATCGACAAGGCCACCTTTGACAAGATGCACGAAGCCGATCGCATGGCCTATGAAAAGCTAGACGAAGGCATTAGCGGGTTTTCAAAGGCGATCGCCAATCTAGAAACCCTGCTCGAAGCTCGTCTTGCGCGCATTGAGGGAGCCGATACCCTGAGCCATGCAGCCCATGATGTGTTTTTGGTTTACGACCTTGATGGCGATGGCTTCATCACCCGTGAAGAGTGGATGGGAACCGATGCGGTCTTTGATGCTCTCGATATTGACAAAGACGGCAAAATTAGCCCTGAAGAAATGGCCGCCGGATTGGGTGCAGGCGTTCAGGGAAGCTAGTTTCTCCTTATCGGTGAGCTAAACTCAGTATGACTGTCCCTCATCTTTCTCCTTAGAGGAGAGAGATGAGGGCTTTGCTGTCAATAACTCATGCGGATGTTGGGTTTCGTTCCTCAACCACAACCTACACATACTCACGTTTATTTTTGTCCACCTACTTAGTAGAGACTATTCGCAAATGGAGAGTGTCCACGAAATATTCGCAAATAGGGAAGGGATTTCTGAGAATGTCTCCTGGACAACGTAGCGTCTGCTGAATAATCATGTAAATCTGAAAGCGGTCAGAAGCCTTTTGTCCGTTGAATATTTCCCGATCCTCTGGTTTCCCGCTTTTGGTCTAGTAGCAAGGCTGGAATTCATGTAGCGCTGCAACCTATCGCGACGCAAAATATCGCGACGCAAGCTATCGCGACGCAAACTACCAAAAATAAAGACTCTGCTCAGTAGTCTTGATGAGCCGCCTCAAATTGGCTAAAGATTAAGTTTCAAACTACGGAATCGTATGCACTTTCGCTTCATTCGCACCCCAAAAGCACTCGTTCAGTGCGGGCTATCATGTTTCGGCATTCTGGCGCTGATGACGACAGGCGCAACCTCATCGACTCATCGACAAAATGAAAGCCCGCACTCATTGAATGGAGCCGATCATGGGGCAGAGTCGGCCCAAGCTGTCGAGCCATCTTCGATAGCACTCGCCAGTCCACTGACACCTGCAAACTTATCGGGGACGGCAATCGACTCTGAGATCGAGGGTGAAGCCGCTTGTCGCCCACCTGAGCTAACGGCTCAGATGCTGGTAAACCAGGTAACTCAACAAACCACTAGCCTTGTGAACTGGATTGAGAACCCTGACGATTCTCTCCAGCAGGCGCTTAGTCGTTGGGGGCCAGAGCTGGCCGCTCATCTCTCAGCGCAGCCTTGGCCGATGATTAGCGATCGCGCTCGACTGGCACGGGTGCCGATTTTGATGTATCACGATATTCTTCCTCGCAAAGAGGTGTTTTTTGATGTCACCCCTGAAGAATTTGAGCAGCACCTGCAAATGATTGAGGAGAGCGGTCTGACTCCGATTAGCCTCGATCACTTGGTGTCGCATCTGCGGTCGGGCGTGCCGCTCCCCGCCAAACCCGTGTTGCTCACCTTCGACGATGGCTATCTGGGGCACTATGACTATGTGTTTCCGCTGCTCAAGAAATATGGGTATCCGGGAGCGTTTTCTATCTACACCTATAAGGTTGGGCGCGACCACGGACGCCCTGGCCTCAACTGGGCGCAACTGAGTGAAATGGCTGCTGATCCGCTCATCACCATCGCCGCTCACAGCGTCAATCACCCCAGAGATCTCAGCGAGATTGAAGACGATGAAGAATTGCAGCAAGAGGTCAGCGAATCCAAACGTGTGTTAGAAGAGCGTTTGGGCGTTCCGATCCGCTATTTCACCTATCCCGAAGGCAACTACGATGCCCGTGTTGTTGGAGCTGTAGAAAATGCAGGGTTTGCAGCCGCACTCGCGATGGACAATGGCGAAGAGCGATTTGCGGGGGAGTCTCCCCATCTCTTGGCCATTGACCGCATGGGCCAGTCGCAAATTGAACGGGCGATCGCCGAAGCTTGGGGTGGCTTTCCGTTGCCTAGTTTTGGCAGCGCCTTTAATTTCTCGACCCCAATTCACCGGACAGAGCATGAAGGCGAAGATGTCGAGATGACCCTGTTTTCTGGCGGCAAGCCCGTCACGATTCATGCCGATAGCCGATATGCTGTGGAAGAAATCATCGCGGATACTGACGTTGCAGCGGCGGTTGATGGCGGCTTTTTCTCCCTAAAATATCTCGACTCTAACGTGATGGTCGGGCCTGTGTTGAGCCGCAGTACGGGCGAGTTTGTTGCGGGCAATCCGGGTGAAAATCCGCTGTTGGCGGGTCGTCCCCTTGTGCTCATTAGCGACAATGCAGTCATGTTTATCCCGTTTGACCCGACCCGACACAATACTCTAGAAGGGATTCAATCAGAGATGGCTGACGTGACGGATGCCTTTGTCTCGGCGGCATGGCTCGTCGAAAACGGGGAAGGCCGCAATCCTGAAAGTTTTGGTAGCCTGTTTGATTTTGATGCCTATCGCCATCGGGCATTTTGGGGCATCAACCAGGCCGGACAGCCCACCATCGGCATTACCCATACCCGTGTTGATTCGGTCACCCTAGGCCAAGCCCTAGCCGATCTCGGCCTGCGGGATGCGGTCATGCTCGACTCTGGCGGCAGCACTGCGATGGCTTACGGCAGTGAATCCCTTGTGAAAAACTATATTCCTCGACCTGTGCCCCATGTGGTGGGTCTGCTACCCCAAAAATCAGCCGAGAATAATGGGTTAGATTGTGCGATCGCCATGGGCACCGATGGTAGCGACTCGCCATAGGGGGCGCGCTCAACGTCTGATGATTTCAGCTTTTGCTTGTGCAAGCTTTATCTAAGGAATTGTACAACTACTCTTCTTGTGATTCTGCATTGGCTTCACTCTCGTCGTCTGAAGCTTGCGAAGCCAAGTGAACCATCGTAGCTTTAATGGTTCCTAAATTGAACGCCTCAGCAAGTTTTTCTCGAAATTCAGCGGGTGTCTCTGAAACCCATTGATTTGAAATAGTACGGCCCTGTGGATTAATCAGTTCCTCAGTGACACTGAACAATGTAGCTGGTCGATGGTGGTAAGACTTTTTCAAGAAGTTTGGTAGTTTTTCATCCTTTGGCTGAATCGTCGCGGGATAAGGATTACCAGGTCGATGCACTATGGAGAATAGTGCCGCAGTGCGATTACTGGGTACATGCTTTGCATGAACTACTATCATTGGATTACCTGATTCGGTCTCTCTATCCTGCAAAATTAGTTCCATTACTCCGTTGCTACTGGTGCACCAGTCTTCTTGGGCAACCTCAAGAATTTGCTTCGGTGATTGCGTGTCGCTAAGCTCAATGCCGCTTGGCCAAAAATTACCCATCATTCTCTCCATCAAAAGTCACGAGAATCGGAAAATGATCTGATGCATTATTGGAGTCTGGATGACCCTTATCATTCCTAAGGGATACGGTTCCTGCCTCGGTCAAAATTTTCACGCCGTGAAAAAGCTCTACGATTGAGTGGTGGATTACAACCTGGTCAAGCATGCTCCATCCGTATGGTCCCTGGCTACTAGTATCGTAGATAGTCCCAGCAGGCCCATCAGTATTATCTCCAAAAAGGCTCCACATCGGATTGTAATAAAATTCATAGTGCTTGTTGAGGTGACGGCGATAGCCAGGGGCAACACATGTCTTTGTCATCATTGCGTTTAGCCCTGCTGCCAAGTTCATTCCATCGTCATATGGATTCATGTTGAAATCGCCAAGGAATATCATTCTTTTCGTTCCCTGTTGTTCCTGAACAAATCTCATGTCATCTGCCAGAGACTGCGCAAATGATTGTTGAGTTGCAGAATTGTAGTTTCGCATGTCAACACCATGCACAAGAGCTAGTAGAGTTCTGTGCCGTCCAATGTGGAGTTTGCGTACACTAGTGCGAAATCCAGAGTGAACCTCCGACAGATCAAGCTTACGATTTCTACAAAAACAATGAAATCTTTTGTTAGAAGACACAAATGCACTTGGGAAGTAGAAGTCTTCTGAGACATTTTCCTGAAGGGATCGGCACGTATCTTCTAATGGAACAATATTTTCGTTCAGCACAACAGCATCCACATCAGTTGATGCAGCCATTGAACAAACTAAATCAGTTAAATCCTTTTTGTTAACGTTCCAGAAAATAATGCGCAACAAATTAGAGTTCCAGCGTCTTACCGTTTACTCTTCGTAAAAGACAAAGATAGGGTGCACTACGGCACGAGCGCAACACACGACTGGAGCTGTAGTGTATCGGGACAAGCGGTAGTACACCCTTCGATATGTCAATGTTGATGTTGATGGCTTATTCTTGCAGAGCAAGAAGTCAGTAGCCTAGCCGAGTTAATTAATTGCGAGTCAGCCACTTCTGGCCATTGAGTCGCTGCACCACGTAGAAAACCATCAAGTCTAAATTGACTCGACGCTCATCAATCATGAACGATTCTAATGTTGTGGGATGAGCGCCGTTGTCGGCAGCAGCATAAAACTTTGCGCCTTTAATCTCTTCATCAGGAAATGCAAGGAAGAAAGTTCGCTGGCCGTCTTTCCATGTGCCGATCACTTGCCAGCACTCGTCACCCTTCTCAAATCCCTTAATAGGAATGGTGCGTTTCTCAAACTTCAGGTCTAGATCAGCAACACCCTGATTTTCCAGAGTCTCCTTCAAGTTAGGGATAAAGTGTTCTGAAATGAACTCTTGGAAAGGTTTTTCCTCAATTGCAGGAGGCTTTTCCTTTTTTGCTTTTGCTTTGCTGTCAGCAGGTTTAGCGGCGGGCTTCTTGTCTTTGGTTTCTTCTGCCATATTGACTGACTCTCAGTTCTAAATTTTGGCCATAAAAAGCAGCATGTTAGTCATTAAGCTGCTGCGCCGGAAGCGGCAATATTTTTAAGCTAGCGGTTCTGTTGTTTATGTTAAAGGCTGAACGGGTGAAAAAACAGCACTAACGGTCAGAAGATTTTGTGATTCCCTATTTTGACCGTCTATGATCGCGGCAAAAGACACAAAACCTCAGCGCAATGACGGGGCGATCGCCCCGCTCTCTATGGATTGTTCCACGTCTACCGCTTGACGAATATCGCCCACCAGCGCATCAATGCGATCGCGCGTCGTATTCCACGAGCACATCAACCGGACTCCTCCGACTCCGATAAAGGTGTAAAACAGCCAGTCTTGCTGCTTCAGGCAATCGATAACCGCAGCGGGCATTTCGACAAAGACGCCATTGACCTGACGGGGAACCATCAGCCGAATGCCTGGAATTTGAGCCAGTTGCTGTTCGAGATACGCGGCACAGTCGTTGGCATGGCGGGCATTGTTGAGCCATGCTCCAGTTTCGAGCAAGCCGAGCCAAGGGGCTGAAATGAATCGCATCTTGGACGCCAGTTGACCCGCCTGCTTACAGCGATAGGCAAAGTCTTCTGCTAAATCGCGGTTAAAGAATAAAATCGCTTCTCCTACGGCCATGCCGTTTTTGGTGCCGCAAAAGCAGAGCACATCCACGCCACTTTTCCAGGTGAGCTCTGCGGGACTGTGCCCAGAGGCAACCACCGCATTGGCAAATCGGGCTCCGTCCATATGAATTTTGAGCTGGTGTTGGTCAGCCACCGCTTTGATCGCCGCGAGTTCATCGAGACTATACAGGGTTCCCAATTCAGTCGCCTGGGTCAGGCTGACGACTTTGGGCTTGGGATAGTGGATGTCTTGGCGCTTGGTGGCGATCGCCACAATCGACTCTGGAGAGAGCTTCCCATTCTCCCCCTCAGCCAGCAAGAGTTTTGAGCCATTGGACGCAAACTCAGGAGCGCCGCACTCATCCGTCTCTATATGAGCCGTTTCGTGGCAGATGACGCTGTGATAAGACTGACACAGCGCAGCAAGAGACAGAGAGTTAGCCGCTGTGCCGTTGAACACGAAAAAGACTTCACAATCCGTTTCAAATAGCTCTCGAAAGGCATCAGCCGCTTTCTGAGTCCAGTCATCGTTGCCGTAGGCAGGCGCACTTCCCAAATTGGCTCTCAGCATATAATCCAGAGCTTCAGGACAGATACCGGAATAGTTATCGCTGGCAAACTGTTCAGAATGTGTCATGGGAAAAATTAAATAAAAAAAGGGGGCACAGCCTTCCTATGCCCCACGATAGAGAACGTTGGTAAATGGCGCAGTGAAGAGAAGCTCTGCGCCGTTCAAGTTTTAGCCACCAGCCACCGCTGGCACAATGCTGACCTCATCGCCATCGCTGAGGGAGGTATTGGCTCCGTCTAGAAAGCGAATGTCTTCGCTGTTGACATAGAAGTTGACGAAGCGACGCAGTTGCCCCTGATCGTCACACAACCGAGCCTTGATGCCGGGGCAATTTTGCTCTAGAGCCTCTAGCAGCTCCGTGATAGTGCCACCATCGCACTCTAGAGAGGCTTGGTTTTTCGTAAACTTTTGCAGGGGAGTTGGAATCAAAACTTTGACAGCCATGGATGAATCAAATGAAGAACTAAACGATAAAGACAAAAAAGACAAACCCAAACGAGCCGTCCCGCATAGACCATCAGCGGGACGAGTCACACCAGACAATCAAGCAAGCCCATTAAACAGGCTAATCAAATGAGCTTAGACCATAGTCTGCTGCCATTCGAGGCGGCCTAGGGTTTGGGCGCGCTCTAGAGCCCGCTCGAAGCTTTCGAGCTTGGGGTCAATGGTGAGAGGCTCACCAATATAGCCCTGAATCGCTTCCTGAGTCTTCAACCCATTGCCCGTAATGTAGGCCACGGTGGTTTCATCAGGGTCAATCTTGCCCGCTTCAGCCAGCTTCTTCAATACCGCAATCGTGGTTCCACCTGCAGTTTCGGTGAAAATGCCCTCGGTTTCGGCCAATAGCTTCATGCCTTCAACGATCTCGGCATCGGTGACCGACTCAATGTTGCCATTGGTCTTGCGAGCAATTTCCAGTGCGTAGACGCCGTCGGCTGGGTTGCCGATGGCAATAGACTTAGCAATGGTGTTGGGCTTCACAGGGGTCACGAAGTCGCGCCCTTCTTTAAAAGCTTGGGCAATGGGAGAGCAGCCCTCAGCTTGAGCCCCGCTGAAACGAACGGGTTTTTCATCGACCAAACCTACCTTCACAAACTCATTGAAACCCTTGTAGATTTTGCCGAACAGGGAGCCGGAAGCGAGGGGAGCCACGATGTGATCGGGAAGTTGCCAGCCAAGCTGCTCAGCCACCTCGAAGCCTAAGGTCTTAGAACCTTCGGAATAATAAGGACGCAGGTTGATATTAACAAAGCCCCAGCCGTGGGTATTAGCCACTTCGCAGCAGAGGCGATTGACCTGGTCGTAGTTGCCGTGAACGGCCATGACCGTTGGTGCATAGATGAGCGTTCCGATAACTTTTCCAGTTTCCAGATCAGAAGGGATGAAGACACAGCAGTCGAGCCCTGCGTGAGCGGCGATCGCCGCTGTCGAGTTTGCCAAGTTTCCGGTGCTGGCGCAGGAGACCGTAGAGAAGCCCAGCTCTTGAGCACGCGTCAGCGCCACAGACACCACCCGATCCTTAAAGCTCAGGGTCGGCATGTTGACGGCATCGTTTTTGATGAAAAGCTTGTTTAGACCCAGGCGGCGAGCGAGGCGATTGGCTCGCAGCAGCGGAGTCATTCCCGTTCCGACATCAATGGGGTTCTCAGTGGCAACAGGGAGAAACTGCTTGTAGCGCCAGATAGAATTTGGCCCCGCCTGAATCGATTCGCGGGTAACCTGCTGACGAATTTTGTCGTAGTCGTAGACGACTTCCAGAGGCCCAAAGCAAACATCTTCACACACATGAATCGCTTTTGCTTCATACTCTTCACCACATTCTTTACATCTCAGTGCTGTGAATGTTGAGGTCGATGTCAGAGTTTTGGGATTAAGAGTGCGTTCGATGGCTTGGGTCATGGTTCTCTATCTCTCTATTGAAAACTGAAGCGTTGAAAGTTGAAGGCATTGTGAAGGCGGAAAGCATCGGAAATAATGCAACTTGGTATTTCCTTCACTGTTGCCGAATAGTAGCACGGTCAAAAAATACCCGTCAAATATACCCGACTTTTTTTATCGGGTATTCTAAGATCCTTGACTAGAGAGGATTTAGGCTTCTTTATTGGAGTAGAGCCAGAATTTTCTTGAGAAAAATCCGAAAAAATTTCTCGTTACTTGAGTGAGAGTCGTTGTATCGCGACTTAGCACAGGTAGCTTTGAGAAACCTGTGCAGTCCTTGCTGGATTTCCCGAAGATGTTTCACAGAAATGAATGGGATTTACTATTTGGATGATTGCGACACAGCAATCCTAAATCCTAAATAGGGTGTAACCCGTAGACGAAGTTTGCCTAGCCGTTCGTGTCCTATTTCCACGCATTAACTAGGACTTTTGCACTACCCAGAGTGATTTCCGTAAAACCCGAACCCAAACATCGTAGAAACCGGATGCTCTGCCTGATTTTGTCTGTGCCACTGAATCGATACAATAGAAAGGATTTAGTGCCTCGGTGTTGCCCTCTCTGTAGAACTACAAGTCTGTAGAACTACAAGAGATTGAGTGGCAAAAGCGTGACACTTGCATTTTCTTAAGACACGTTAGGTTCAATACGATAAAAGCGATGGGATTCTTCGACTCTGAAATCGTTCAGCAAGAAGCACGGAAGCTATTCGAGGATTATCAACACCTCGTGCAGATGGGGAGTGACTATGGAAAATTTGATCGAGAAGGGAAGAAGATTTACATCGATCAGATGGAGTCGGTCATGGATCGCTACAAAGTCTTCATGAAACGATTTGAGCTGTCAGAAGATTTCATGGCGCAGATGACCATGGAGCAGCTCAAGACGCAGCTTGGACAATTTGGCGTTACTCCTGACCAGATGTTTAGCCAGATGAATATGACTCTGGAGCGGATGAAATCTGAACTTGATAGGAGCGTTTAACGGTCTTGCAAGATGAGCCGCTAGCCTTATTTCAGCGTGAATCGCCAAACATATGAATGGCTAAAGATAAGCCGCAGCACGGTCTGACACTTAATCTTCTCAGGTTAAGAACAAAACTTTGTGATCTTCAATCTTGTTTAGCTATGGCAATGCGCAGATGGTTAAGACAGATATTTTGAGGGAAAGCCTCGCGGTGCGAGGCTTTCCCTCAAAATATAGGTTTTTCGTAGGCGCGTAGCGCTATACCTCTGCTGTGTCAGAGCGAATGTCATTTGTCTCTCTGGCTCAGCTTCTATAGAAATAACTGGGGTTATGTAATTCGGATTGTGTATGAGGTGGCCCTTTAAAAGGGAGCATCCCACATTTGTAAATTTATCGATATTTGTAGTGCGGGCATCTTGCCGCGAGCGGGACGCTCGCACTACACCTGCAAAACTGGGATGCTCCCCTTTAAAACTTTCCTCAATGTCTAAACGCGAGGTCTAGACACGAGTCGATAGTTGCACAGCTCATGATGCGACCCGCCGTTAAACTCGCAATCATGCTCGCATCATGATCGATGTCAACGTTAGTGACGGCCTAGGAGCCAATAGGTTGTCATCATTCCTTTTCCTTTGACTTCAACCTCACCTCGCTTTTCGAGCTGGTGGCTGTCGCATAAACGGCTGTATACTTCCTCGGTCACTTGGATTTTTCCAGGAAGGCCGCGTGCCTCCATCCGACTGGCGACGTTCACCGTATCGCCCCACAGATCGTAGATAAACTTGCGGATTCCAATGACACCCGCAACAACAGGGCCTGTGTTGATGCCAATGCGAAGCTGGAACGGATTTTGATCATCACGTTGAAACTGAGCAATGGTTTGCTGCATGTCGAGAGCCATATTGGCGATCGCCTGGGCGTGATTGTCTTGCAAAGTAGGCAACCCTCCGGCCACCATATACGCGTCTCCAATGGTCTTAATTTTTTCTAGCCCGTGCTTTTCTGCCAACTTGTCAAAGCTGGAGAAAATCCGATTCAATAAATCGACAAGATCTGTGGGCGAGATATTGGTCGATACGGTTGTAAAGTCTACGATATCGGCAAAGAGTATCGTTGCTTCATCAAAGCGCTTTGCAATGGATTGAGGGTTTTGCTTCAGTTGCTCGGCGATCGCCTGGGGCAAAATATTCAGCAAGAGTCGTTCAGACTTATCTTGCTCTGCCTTGAGGGCTATCTCTGCCTGCTTTCTGACGGTGATGTCCTGTACTGTGCCTTCAAAATATTGAGTCACCCCTTGAGTATCTCGAACTGCGCGGGCACTTTCTTCTGTCCAGATGATATTTCCATCTCGACGCCTGACCTGAGATTCAAAATTGGAGACAAAATCTTGAGTCTCCAAAATTCGAGTGAACTCTTGATAGCGGTCAGGATCTACATATAGAGAGCTGACTGAACCGACTCCATCCATCAGCTCTTGAGGCGAACTGTAGCCATACATCTGCACTAAAGCCGGATTGACGCTAATAATCGCTCCGTCTGGTGAAACCTGGAAAATACCCTCCACAGCATTTTCAAAGATACTGCGATATTTTTCTTCGGCCTTACGCAGAGCCGACTCTGCACGCTTACTCTCAGTAATATCTCTCGCTACCCAGATCACACAGTTATTTGGCATCGGAGAAACGCTAGCGATATACCATGCTTCTCGATCCTGCGAAGGCAACACCCCTGGCTCGTCTCCGAAGGGGAGGCAGTATTCTAAGTTAATGGTTTGCCCCGTGTTCAACGCGCGCTGAATTTGAATCACGAACATCGCCGCTTTTTCGGGTGGCAACACATCATAGACAGTCTTGCCAATCCGCTCTGTATCAGGGTCATAGAGCAAATTAGAATTTGTGGATACAATTTTGCAATAGCGCCCCTGAGCGTCAAACACAGCGATGTAGTCTGTCATGGCGGCAAACAAAGCACGCAATTCGGCCTCTGAAGTCCGTAGCGCATTCTCAATCTGCCGTCGCCCCATGATCTCTGTCACGAGACGCTCGTTGAGATCTTTTAGGGTCTTTGTGCGCTCGTCAACTTTTGACTCCAGCTCTGCTTTGGCTCGCTTGAGTGCTTCAACTGCGATTTTGCGCTCGGTGATATCTTCGACGGTGCCTTCAAAGTAAAGGTCTCCTGTCTGGTCGTTCTCAACGATTCGAGCGTTTTCAGAAATCCAAATGAGGCGACCATCTTTGCGATAGACCTGAGACTCAAAGTCAACAACAGCACCATTTTCCCGCAAAATTTTGACAAACTCTTGACGGCGTTGGGGTTTGACATAGAGTTGATTTTGAATGCTGGTCAGACTCAGCATTAACTCCTCCGGAGAGGCATAGCCATAGATACGAGCAAGCGCCGGGTTAGCGCTAATGTACTGTCCTGATGGAGTGGTCTGAAAAATCCCCTCCGCTACACTTTCAAAAATGCTGCGATAACGGCTCTCAGCTTCTGTTAGAGCAAGCTGAGCTTGCTTTTGTTTGGTAATATCGATGCCAACCGTAAAGACGGCTCGTTCTTCATCGTATTTTTGAGCCATGATCAGGAAATTGGAAACTGTACCATTCACATAGGCAGAAATTTCCTGGCTGGCATCATGATTAGGGCTGGCAAATAGGTCTTCGACGAAATTATTGAAGTCAGGGCTGGTATGTAAGAAGCCAATATCTTGGCCGACAAAGGCATCGGGCGGGATATTAAACAATGCTGCAAGATGGCGGTTGACGCCGAGATAGCGTAAGTCTGAGCTAATCCAAGACACAATGCCAGGGACTGCATCTAACGCCGCTTGCAGCTGATCCTTCGCCATTCGCAGGGCATCTTCAGCTTGACGGCGCTCTGTGACATCAATGCCAACGGCAAATGCAGCTTGGCCGTTGTTATATTTTTGCACCACGATTAAATACCATCGCGGATTGCCATTGACGCTGGCTCTAAATTCTTGGAATGACTCTTGCTCGGGTTTGGTGAAGAAATCGGCGACGAAGTCATTAAACTCAGAGCTGGCGTTGAGAAATCCAATATCTCGATTAGTAAAGTCTTCTGGAGACAGGCCAAACATGCTGGCTAAATGACGGTTGACTCCTAAGTAGCGTAAGTCTCTACTAATCCAGGAAACGATCCCTGGCACAGTTTCCAATATGGCGTGGAGCTGGTCTTGCGTGTCAGATAATGCCTGTTCGGCTTGACGACGATTGGTAATGTCAACAGCGACGGTTGCTACACCATAAAGCTCTCCTTTCGGCGATCGAAGCGGCACTTTTGTCTTGAGCCACGTGCGGCGATCGCCATCTAAATCTTCATAGTCTTGCTCAAAGAAAGGAACAGGCTCTCCGGTTTGGATGACTTGCTGGTCGTAGGGATCATTCAGTTCAGCATAGGTTTCTCCTAGCAGCTCCCCAATCGTTTTACCAACAGCCTCTTCAGGCGCAATCTGATACAGCTCTCCCTGATATGTATTCATCAGGATGTAGCGGGCATCGAGATCTTTTGCGTTGATCGTCGCGGGCACCGCATCAATGATGGCATGGAGCAGCTCCTGGTTTTTCAGGAGATCATTTTCCATGCGCTTACGCTTGGCTATTTCGGAGATCAGATAGTCATTTGATTCCCGCAGGGCGGCGGTGCGTTCTTCAATCCTTTCTTCTAAGTCTCGCTTGGCGTCATGAACTGCAGCTTCGGCCTCTTTCCGTTTTGTGACATCAACGCTGCTGCCTTCGTAATAAAGAATTTCACCATCACAATCAATAACGGCACGGGCATCTTCAGACACCCAAATGACACGCCCATCTTTACCACAAGCCTGATATTCAAAGCCTTGCACTCTGCCATGCTCAGCCAATGTTGCCATGAAGCGATCGCGATCGTCAGGGTTAGCATAGACCTGCGCTTTGAGGTCGGTGATGGCGCTCATCATTTCGCTTGACGACTCGTAGCCCAGCATGGTGGCGATCGCCCTATTCGCCAGAATGTATTGGCCATCTGGAGTCGTTTGAAAAAAGCCTGCAACGGCATTCTCCAAAATGTCGCGATAGCGCTGAATCGTAAATAGTAGACTGGCTTGAGTCTGATAGTGAAACCGCTGTGAGGCTTCTAACTCAGACATCTTCTGTCGTATCGTTTGAAGTTCTTCGACAAGCTGCTCTCGTGTTTTACATGCATCGTCTTGCACTAAAACCGAAGCATCAAAGTCAGAAGTACCTCCATTAGATGAGGATTCAGCAACCATAATTCTTTAGCAGATGATGTTCATCTGAGACGGCACACGTTGATTGATCACTACGCGGCAAATATGCGATATAGATCCAGACAATCCCTGACTCGAATTTAGAACCTGTCTAAGGTCAATCTATTTCTACCAATCGCTAAGATATCTCTACAGCTCCTAGAGTCTTTAATCCATATCATTCTGCAAAATCATCAGCAAAATTATGAATGATTCATAACAAGAAGCTGTAGCCACCAGCTCTGCTTGCGTATTCAACCCTTTGAAGTCAAACGACTGGCTCAGATCAACCGTGATCCTAAAAGACAGGTCACGACTAAGCTAGAAACTCTGATTCATAACGTTCACGACCACAAACATAGACAGAACGTTCCGGAACATTGAACCCAAACTGCACTATTTCTGATCAAGGCACCACTACAACGGGTGGGCGCAACCCCTGTGCGAAACAACAAAGCTACTCATATACCCAGATCAAATATACCCAGATCAAACCCGTGCTTGGATTCATATTGAGTTTGGCTTAAATCTAACGAATTAGCAGCACCCTATGCGTCAGAAACGATGCGTTTAACCGACTACCCGAAGATAATCTTGGCGGCGATGTGACCATGAGCCGCCCTGGGCTGACACACCAAACCTTATAAGCTCAAGGCTAAGCACATAACAGCAACAATCAATCTAGGGCAAAAATTCAATCTGTACTATTAATCTGCACTAATCAATCTGTACTATCAGTCCGTACTATCAAGATGCAACAACCTGAAGCGATCGCCCAAGAATTGGTTCTCAACAACACATCATCCGCAGATTAACCGTCGTGAGTTAACAGACTAACTGTCGTGAATTAACTGTTATCCATCGCTTCGCAACTTGAGATCGATGAAAAAGCCGCACCGTTACCTTACAGTTCCTAAACAATTCCTAAAACCATGCACCCACTGACGCATCCCTGCTCTTATAAGGTAAGTATATGATCTCAGAGCGATTTGTATGTTGACTAGAATACAGAACGTCCTGGGATAACGCACCTGTAAATTTGCCCTTTTTAGCTTTCATGGAGACGTTAACACCAAGCATCGAGTCTCAACATTACTCAACAACTCGCAACATCAATCAGGGCTCTGACTGATGTAAGCTGGCTGTTGATGCTAGTGCCTCAGGCAGGTTTGGGCTAAGCAAAGTAGAGTAAAGCTGAATCTCATTGAGTTTAGGTTGTCAAAACTTGTTCTGCGACAGCGTGTCGATTAAGGTCTACCATCACTCTTGGATTGTGAAATTCAATTTCGAGTTTATTCGAAAAGTAACTCGATATCTCATTACCCAAACAGTTTTAGGTCATAACGTCTAGTTCCTATGGTTGCAAGTCCTCCACGCCCGATTCGTATCGGTTCTCGCAAAAGCCAGTTAGCGCTGGTTCAAACTCACTGGGTTCAGGGTCAGTTGAGTAAAGCATTCCCTGGGCGCACGTTTGAAGTTCACACCATGAACACCCAGGGCGACAAGATTCTTGATGTGGCGTTGTCAAAAATTGGCGACAAGGGACTATTCACTCAAGAACTTGAGCAGGGAATGATTCAAGGGGATATTGATTTTGCGGTTCACTCGCTCAAAGATTTGCCCACGCGCTTACCTGAAGGGCTAATCTTGGGTTGCGTGACCGAACGCGAAAACCCTGCCGATGCGTTAGTGCTCCATGCAAAGCATGAGGGCAAAGACGTAAGCTCATTGCCTCAAGGGGCTGTAATTGGCACGTCATCTTTACGGCGCTTGGCTCAGTTGCGTCATCATTTTCCACATCTCGCGTTTAAAGATGTCCGAGGGAATCTCAATACTCGCCTGCGAAAGTTAGACGAGGGCGAATATGATGCGCTCATTTTGGCGGCGGCTGGTCTCAAGCGGCTCGATTTTGGCGATCGCATCAGCCAAATTTTACCTCCTGAGATTTCGCTTCATGCAGTGGGTCAAGGAGCCCTTGGCATTGAGTGTCGAGCCGAAGATCCAGAAGTTCTAACGTTGCTGAAGACGCTCGAACATCAAGAAACAGCGTACCGCTGCTATGCCGAACGGGCATTCTTGCGGGAGCTAGAGGGAGGGTGTCAAGTCCCCATCGGGGTCAATACTGAGTTAGATGGCGATCGCCTCACCCTCAAAGGTCTAGTCGCCAGCGTTGATGGCCAGACCGTGATCCAAGACAGCATCACTGGCAACGCTGAAGATGCGGATGCTTTGGGCACAGAGTTAGCAAAACAACTGCGAGAGCGAGGAGCCCAAGACATTCTGGATGCCATTTTGGCGGAAATTCAGCGGTAAGACATTCCCTACTCTGAGCTTGTTGTACGCAATTAAAAAGGGAAAGAGGGTTATCCTCTTTCCCTTTGCCATATCAAGACAGTACATCTCCCCTCAAGACATTGAAGGGAAGATCAGTACTTCGACGTGATAAGAGGCAAGAAGCTAGCGTCTGTACCCTGTGCCGCCCACGCTGCAAACGGCACAGGAGCTAGAGGCTTAACTTAACTTGCGTCTACCCACTTACTGCACCTCTGGGGTGTAGAGCCCCTAACGCTGGAAATAGCAATGAGTTCCTAGTAAGTTTCAACGTGCCAGCGACCCGCTTTCTTCATTTCTCGCTGGTATTCCTTCCAATCAATGCCTTGCTTTTCAGCCTGGGCAGACAGAGCCGCATCAATGCCGTCTTCCATGCCTTTCAGTCCACAGATGTAGGTATGCGTCTTTTCCTGCTGAATCATCTTCCAGAGCTCTTCAGCGTGCTCTGCTACTCGGTGCTGGATGTACATCCGGCCACCTTCTTGATTTTGCTGCTCACGGCTGATCGCGTAAGTAAGTCGGAAGTTTTCAGGATACTTACTCTGAATTTCCTCAAGTTCCTCTTTGTATAAGATATTCGGCGTCTTAGGAATACCAAAAATTAGCCAGGAGAAACCCTTATAGTTGTTGAACTCAGGATTAAGCTGACGCTCGTTATCTTTAAACATCCGCCACAGGTAGGCTCGGAAAGGAGCAATGCCAGTTCCCGTTGCCATCATAATGACATTGGTGTCTTCATCCTCGGGCAGCAGCATTTCCTTACCCACAGGCCCAGTAATCTTTACATCTGAGCCAGGTTCCATGTTGCACAAATAGGTTGAGCAAACCCCGTATACGGTTTCGTCTGTCTCAGGATGCTTATATTCAAGTTGACGGACGCAGAGAGATACGGTGTCATCATCTAATTTGTCACCGTGGCGGGTTGAGGCAATGGAGTAGAGCCTGAGCTTATGAGGTTTCCCCTTTTCATCAGTTCCCTCAGGAATGATGCCAATACTCTGGCCTTCGAGGTATCGCATGTCGCTGTTCGACACATCAAACGTAATATGCTGAACCTTACCAATACCGTCCTCGCCAACTAGAGGATAGTTTTCGATGCACTTTCCAACTAAAGGAGACTTTGGACGATAGATGTTGACCGGAACATCAGCGTGCTTTTTTTCCTTTGCTTGAGTCATGGACGGTTTCTTTTCCTCTGAACTCGTGTTGTCAGTTTTGGATGAAACTTCGCCATTAGTCATCGCTGCACCATCAGCCATTGCTGGACGAATGCCAACAATTTTTCCACCCATGCGGGCAATTCGCCGCATTTCTTGATTCATTCGGGTGTATGGGACTGTAACAAAGGTGCTGCCGCTCCGCCGAATCGTATAATCGGAACCATCGACATCTTGTGTTTGTCGAAGCCCCTCGATCTCATAGATAAAATAGCGGTTACCGTAGGTTGTATTAGCTACGCTTCCACCAGCTGCGCTCGAATTGTACATACTTTTGAACTTGCTTGCTTTGAATTTGCTGAGACTTAATCTCGGAAAGCATAATTGCTCACCGGATGCTCTTGCTGAGGCGTTTGCCAAAGCCTACAGGCTAGCAACCTCAGCGATGGACAGGTATTAAGTTACTAATAGACTATCATTGCACCGCATCTCAGACGAAACGTAGCAGATGCATCCAAAGCCCAACTAGAGCCAGCGATCGACTATACCAAGTACTGCGGAGTTAACTAATAAGGAAGCCAGCTCTACCATAACGAATAATCAAGAAATGAACTGTTGCACTCGAATCAATTTCAGAATTGATAAATATTTCAAAGTCAGCATCAATGTCATCGAAAACCAGAATGTAAGTCATCAAAATCCTCATTCCTGAGCCTTGTGACGGGGATCAGCTTCTGGTACTATCGTCATAATCTCTAGTATTAAATACTTATCCGCAACATTGCTGCCCTACTTGCGGATCTTATTTAGATTGTTTGAAATCTCGCACTTCTCCATTAGATTCAGTTGGATGGGTGAACTTAATGGAGAAGTGCTGAGATTAGATGAGTAGCTTGTATCATTTCAGATCAGGCAGATTCAGGTATGAGGCTTAAATCACTTCTGAGCATGTATGCTCAGACTTAAGGAATAAGCTTGAGTCATCGAGTAGGGTGGCAACTAAATAACTGTGTAGTGGAGTTGATGACTGTGCAGTTTACCTGTAGGGTTTCATCTTAGAGCTTGACTAGGAGCGACCGGGCAAATTTTTATAGATTTCTAAGGTCGCAAGCGGCTAAACGTAGATCCGCTGTATTTTGTTACCTACGTATATGAGAGTGTTGATTGAGGGAGCCTAATGAGTAAGCCAGACCGGGTGGTTTTGATTGGCGTTGCCGGGGATTCCGGTTGTGGTAAATCGACTTTTTTGCGCCGTTTATCGGATCTGTTTGGGGAAGATCTGATGACTGTGATTTGCCTAGACGACTACCATAGTCTGGATCGAAAGCAGCGCAAGGAAGTTGGGGTTACGGCGCTAAATCCTAAAGCTAATAATTTTGATCTGATGTACGAGCAGATCAAGGCTTTGAAAGAAGGACATGCGATTGATAAGCCTATTTACAACCACGAAACGGGGCTGCTCGATCCTCCTGAGCGAGTCGAACCAAACCATATCGTGGTAATTGAAGGTTTGCATCCGATGTATGACGATAGGGTGCGATCGCTGCTTGACTTCAGCGTTTACCTTGACATCAGTGATGAAGTTAAGATTGCTTGGAAAATCCAGCGTGATATGGCTGAGCGAGGCCATCGATATGAGGATGTGCTGGCTTCCATTAATGCCCGTCGTCCTGATTTTGAAGCCTATATTGATATTCAAAAACAGTATGCAGACGCTGTCATTCAGGTGTTGCCGACTCGCCTGATTCCAGACGACAAAGAGCGCAAAGTACTACGCGTACGTTTGATTCAGAAGGATGAAGTGGAGGGCTTTGACCCGGTTTACTTGTTTGATGAGGGTTCCACCATCGACTGGATTCCTTGCGGTCGTAAGTTGACCTGCTCATACCCTGGCATCCGAATGTTTTACGGGCCTGACTCCTACTACGGGCATAATGTGTCAGTGCTTGAGGTTGACGGTCAGTTTGATCGACTAGAAGAATTGATCTACATAGAGAATCACCTGAGCAATACCTCAACCAAAAATTATGGGGAGATGACCGAGCTGCTCTTGAAGCACAAAGATTATCCTGGGACAAGTAACGGGACAGGCTTATTCCAAGTCTTGGTTGGGCTGAAAATGCGGGCAGCGTATGAGCGCATTACGTCTACTGAGGCTAAATCGACAGCGACAGTAACCGCAACGGCATAACAGCAGCGGCATAACCGCGACGGCATAAATGACGTGATGCATAGAGTAGCGACTCGCTATCTTTTGTCTGTCTGTTTCAATTCTTAGATTCACATCCAACTTATATCGACCCCCAGGAGGACGCACTAGCGCCCTCCTTTTTGTGTCTGACATTACACGGTCAGCAAACGTTGTAACGTGGGTACGAAGTCAGGATATGACACCGCAGCAGCCTCTGCTCGATGAATGGTGGTTTCTCCGCGAGCAACTAGAGCTGCGATCGCCAAACTCATGGCAATGCGATGGTCGGTAAAACTATCGACCGTTGTGCCTGATAATGTCTTTCCGCCCGTAATTTCCATGCCATCAGGCAGTTCGGCTACCAGTGCTCCCATGCTGCTGAGTTGAGAGGCCATGACGGTAATGCGATCGCTCTCCTTAACTCGCAGCTCTTCGGCATCACGAATGATAGTGGTGCCCTCGGCAAAGGCCGCAGCCACAGCTAACACAGGAATCTCATCAATCAGACGGGGAATAATATCCCCCTCGATGACACAGGCTTTCAGGCGGCTGTGTCGCACGCGCAAATCTGCAACGGGTTCTCCTGCGACCACTCGCTCATTCAGCAATGTGATATCGGCTTCCATCTGTAGCAGCGCCTCCAAAATTCCGGTGCGCGTGGGATTGACGCCTACATTCTCAATCACCAAGTCAGACCCCGGAGCGATCGCCCCAGCCACCAGCCAAAAGGCCGCAGAGCTGATATCTCCTGGAACAACGACAGACTGGCCTGTGAGTTGGGCTGGGCCATGCACCGTAGCACTGCAACTCTCAAGATCAACCGTGATGTTTGCTCCAAACGCATTCAGCATCCGTTCGCTGTGATCTCGTGAAAGCGCTGGCTCAGTCACCGTTGTGGCTCCTTCTACCATGAGTCCGGCTAGGAGAATGCAGGATTTGACCTGGGCAGAAGCAACGGGGGAATGATAGTGAATCGGCTTGAGCGATCGCCCATAGACCGCGAGTGGCGCATAGCCGCCCTTCCGGCTAAAAATTTGTGCCCCCATTTGCTCTAATGGCTGAATGACCCGCGCCATGGGACGAGTGCGGAGAGACGCATCTCCTGTAATCGTGAAAAACCGATCGGTATGCGAAGCCAAGATCCCGAGCATGAGCCTCATAGACGTGCCCGAATTGCCCATGTCAAGAACGTTGTCAGGTTCTTGCAGTGCGCCCAGCCCAATGCCTGTAACTTGAATCTCGTCTGAGTTGAGTGACGAAATTTTTGCTCCCATCGATCGCAGACAGGCTGCCGTGCTGCGGGGGTCTTCTCCAAGCAACAGCCCCTTGATTTGCGTGGTGCCCTGAGCCAGCGCACCGAGCATCAAAGATCGATGGGAAATTGACTTATCTCCAGGCACGTTGATGGTTCCTCGCAAGGCAACATCTGTCCCGGCTGGAGAAATTAACAAAGACTTATGAGATTCAGTAGTATTCAGGGTTATCGTGACAGTGGGCATTGGGCTACACTAGCTGCTGGGATGTTTGTTAACCTTAGAGATTTTACTCCTTCCCTGGGTTCCTCGGCTCCAATCTTTCTGCATCAATGCCAGAGTTGTCTATCTGCCCTATCTGCCGCTCTCCACTTCCTCACTATGCTGAGTCAGCACCGCAAGCCTGTTAGTCTCTCCTTAATGGCCTTTGACCTGCCCCTCTGGTCTGTTGTCGAAACAGCCGCTACGGTTTACCAGAAGGATGCCGATCAGTTTCACATTCTTTTAACTGAGCCTGCCGTTTATAGCCGGGTTCGTTCGTCAGCGGAGCAAGAAATTCTGACGATTCCAGCTCCTCCCCCTCGATTGCTGTGGTTAGAGGTGTCGCCCTATCGGGTAACGATGACCATGCAAGGCAATGGGCGATTTAGTTATCGCCATTTTTGGGAGCGTGGAGTCTATGGTCTCAACCGCTATTGGCTTCAGCGAGGGGCAGGACAGCGTAATGAGCAAATCCGCCTCCGTAATTTCACCCAAAGTTTACTGTTGGAAGGTCAACCCCTCCCCGAACATCTGCGACTCGAATATGAGCTATGGACTGGGGATTTACGGCTAGGCCACTACGTGATGAATTTAGAGGTGCATTAGCTATAGGTGCATTAGCGGACAATGCGACTACCTTTTGCAGGGTCGGAGATGGCATAACCGGAAATGGCGCATCACGAGCGCTTGTTAGAAAAGATAGCTCAATAGGGGCGCTCGGCTGAGCGCCCCTACATGTTGTCATCCTATCTGTCAGAGTCTCGTAAATCAGAAGGGCGTCTAAACGGGAGCCTGAAGCATCTCTCGCACATCGGTGACTTCTCCGGCGATCGCCGCTGCGGCAACCATGGCAGGGCTCATCAGTAGAGTCCGCCCAGACGAAGACCCTTGCCGCCCCTTGAAGTTGCGGTTAGAAGAAGATGCGCTAATCTGTCGCCCAATTAGCTTGTCAGGATTCATAGCAAGACACATGGAGCAGCCTGCGTCGCGCCACTCAAACCCGGCAGCCTCAAAAATTCGATCTAGACCTTCGGCTTCAGCCTGTTGCTTGACTTGTTCTGACCCCGGCACAACAAACGCTTTGACATGAGATGAGACGCTGTGGCCTTCGGCAACTCTAGCCGCTTCTCGTAAATCGCTGATGCGGCCATTGGTGCAACTGCCAATGAAACATACATCCACTTTGGT
>JBARXP010000319.1:0-53529 GCA_049647405.1 Elainellaceae cyanobacterium
TTGGGAGAAGGGGCTAGGGGATGAGGGGATTTCGGGATAGTTGCAAACCGAAGCAATCAAGCCCAGAATCTGCCAAACTGCAAAAGCTGCCCTGAAACGCTGGGCTACCCTGCAGCTGCTCGCAACAGCCAACCCACCAAAACTCCAAGCCCGCCAAATCGAACTCCCATCCAGAAGGGTTCTTTGAGGCTGCTCCAAGAAAAAAGCTGGCTTTCAAGTGCTATTTCAACCTCATTAATCTTTTGCTGGAGGTCGTTAAGCTCAGATTTTAGCTTTGGAGTGCGATGACGCCTCACTTCATCTTGGGTGCGATTGTATTGGGCGATGAGTTCACTGCGTTGAGCCTTAGCTGCAAGAACATCGGCATACCGACGCTTGAGGCTTGCAAGTGATTCTTCCACGTCATTGAGAGATTGCTCTACCTCTGACAGCTCAGTAGGCTGCGGCTCCTTGGAAGGGTCAGCATCATTGGGTTGAGAATCATCAGGGGGTGGAGATGAAGAATCTTGAGACGGATTCATGGAAAATTTTTAGAATCGGTTGACGCGAATTTAGTTAAACCAGCAAATTCAGTTAAACAGGACTTACGCACGACTCACGTAAGCCTGAATAAATTCGTTGAAATGGTGGGCGCGGCGCGCCCACCATTTCAACAAAATTCGTAAGTCCTGTTAAACCAACAGTCTAGCCAAAACGATGGTTCTGCTAAAAGAAAAAATGGAACTGCAAGAGTCATTACATTAGAGTGAAAGAAGAGATGGATTGATTCGCGATTTGAATTCACGGCATTGAGCACGATTTGAATGGAATGTTCAGAACCCAATGTTTAGTGTTATCAAATTTAACTCTCTAGTTCAGGACGATTTATCTCATCGTTGTTTGTTTGGGCTACCCTCTTTTATGAGCACGTCGTTTAACCCTCTGATTACCGATTCACTCGCGACCAACAGCAAATTTGCTGAGGTGGAACCTGCCGAACTCGCTCAAGCTCTAGCAGAAAAATTGGCGATCGCCCCCAACGATTGGCATCGGCTCAAGGGTAATCGTACTGCACGGGCGCAAGAGCAGGTTGCCATTGCCCTGGTCTACTTGCTCAACAATAATTCAGAAGAGGCTCTAGTTCGGCTGCAACAGGCAACAGGATGGCTCGACCGATCCATCGCTGCACCTCCCTGCCCAACCCACGGCACGCCTCGCTCGAACGCCTAAAATTCATCAGAGCGATCTACTCAGAGCGACCTACTCTGAATCGTCAGACTCGCTCACTTCTGGCTCTTGGCGGCTTGTGGTGAGCAGCCCAGCCTTAACTAAAAAGTCAACTTGAGCGGGTGTCGTAGATGCAGTATTGATGCCGCTGGTTGAGGTTGGACTCATTACCCCAACTCCTTGGTGGCACAGGAGGCTCAACACGCAAGAGCACACCGCCAACAGACACAGGTCAATATTGCGTCCAGACATCCAGTCGGAGGGGCGATCGCCACCTACAGCTAAACGAGCATCACTCGTCCGCGAGTTGGCTGCGCGGCGATATAGGGTTAATGCTCTAGGACTGTGGTGGAGTTTGGGAAGCTGGAATGGTTTCAACGGGGTGCCTCTCCCTATCATCAATATATTAGGCATAATTACTCTATCGCAAAGCTCCTCGTTAATTATTCTCAGACAGCCACTTTGGTAGATTGCCCGTTGCAGGGTGAGAACCTATCGGTGATCATGCCAGAACATCTTTTGGCTGGGTGGGTTACCCATAGTTCACTCATTGCTTTGGCACAATACGCTGGCTCAACGCTATGGCTCAACGCTGTGGCTCAACGCTATGGCTCAATCCGATGATTTAAACCCATAATCCGGACATAGGGTTTCAGGTCAAGTTCGTCGCGATATCGCCTATTAATTCAAGCCTGACTGTGCTCCAGGCATCAGTCCACCGCTAAGACGCTGTAATGCCCTTTGAGCGACATCGGCATAAGATAATTTGCCCGCTAAGATTTGAGCCATGCGTCTTGAAGCCGAAGGTTGCTTCACGCCTAGCTGATAGCCCAACTTTGGCAATCGATAAAACGCTGCGGCTAAGCGTCGTGCCCACTTCAAATCGGCACCCCACTGCTCAACCATGATATTGGTATAGCCTTCTAGGGCATTGATATCGCCGCCCAGAGCTGCGTCGAGAGCTTCTGCCGCTTTGACACCGCTGAAGATCGAGGGTCGAATGCCCTCCGCCGTAAACGGATCAACCACACAGGCCGCCTCGCCCACTAAAACAGCATGATCGGTGTGCAGCGTCTGATTGCCATCCCAGAGCGTGATGGGATAGCCATATTGACGGGTATCGCTAAGTTCTACATCGAACTTTTGGGCATAGGTCGAGAGAATTTTGCGGAAGTCTTGCGGTTTGCCGCCTCGGAATGCTCCAACACCAATGGAATAGCCATCGGCTTTGGGAAAATTCCAGATGTAGCCATTTTGAACCATGCCAAATTCAAAATAAATGGGCATGTGTTTGGGCGTTGAGACTGAGGCTTCAATTTCTAGGGCTCCAGCAAGTTGACGTTTGCGGTTTGAGAACCCGAGCCACTTTGGCAGTAGCCCTTTTGCCCCATCAGCGGCAACGAGATAGCGTCCTGAGACAGACTCGTCCCCCAGGTTTACTTGCCAGTGATCACTCTGAAACTGAATACCCGTAACTTCAGTATTATCTCGTAGCTCTGCTCCCTGTCGCTGGGCTTGTTTGACTAAGAAATGGTCAAAGACATCACGCCGCACCATCCAAATCGGTTCTAGGTCATGGTCTAGACGAACCTCGACTGCATCTTCCAGATTCCAGGTGTAGTGCAGGGTGTCAACTTTGAAGGAAATTGCTGGCGAAAAGTCGAAATCAAACCATTCGGCAACTTGGGGCGATACACCACCACCGCAGGGCTTATAGCGTGGCAGAGACGCTTTTTCCAAGATCAGGACAGAGCGACCCCGCTTTGCGAGATGGTAGGCTGCCGCGCCGCCTGAAGGCCCAGCACCTACAACAATGCAGTCATACATAAACAAGCTTTTGCCGTTTTATCAATTGTCTTACACAGTCTAGTCTTTGACTGGCAGCAATGCGTAGAGAGACGCCAAGATTTTGTGTCGCCGATAGCATCGCCGATATCTGATGCAGCAATCGCTGGGCGATCGCCCCCATCTCTTGCAGGGAAAGACCTTCAGGAAATTTAGCCAACTTTTTCTCTAGGCGCGACTTGGAGAAATGATGGCGATCGCCCCAAGTTAACGTGCGAACCCTAACGTTCTAATGTGAATTTTGATCTTGAAGTTCAATGCTTGTACTGAGTTTGTTTTCCCCGTAATCACCGTAGAATCAATATCAAGAGTTTGTGAAGGAAACTTCAGGCTTTGATGAAGGGTGCATAAAGCTGAATGGCTCACAACTGAACTGGAAAGCATTTGCGTTTTCCCAGGGTGCCAGCAGTTTAACGTCTTAGTGACGAGAGACTACACGTTGAGTCAGCGTTCTATCAATACATACGGGGATCTATCGATGCAGTGGCACTTATGTATTCTTTATGCCGACGGAAGTGAACGAGTGATTCGGTCATACAAAAGTCGCGAAACGGCAATTCGTTGCGTAGACTCGATTTATTTAGAGGGATATCCTTTGCACTATGCCTATGTGGTGCGCGAGGCAGGGGCGATCGCCCCAGTAGCCGCGTAATTCATAGCCCCGTCATTCACAGCCGCGCGGTTGATTGTTCAAGATGAGTCGATGGATTATTTTTGGGAAGATGGAAACATTGGGTTCTAGGCCGCGATAGACTGACGACGGTTGAGACAAGAGTGCCATGAACCGAACGTTTTACATTGGGTGCGCTATATGGTCGTTCAAAGATTGGGTGGGCGATCTCTATCCACAGGGAAGTCGAGCCAGCGATTTTCTCAAGCTCTATAGCCAGCGGTTGACTGCGGTAGAAGGGAACACGACTTTTTATTCTGTGCCCAGTGACGCAATGGTGCAGCGATGGAAAGCGGAAACACCGTCAGGCTTTAAGTTTTGCCTCAAGCTACCCCGAGATATTACCCACCAGGGCGAGCTGATGCCTCGGTTTGAGGAGGCGATCGCCTTTCTAAATCGTGTGCAGCCCTTGGGCGATCGCCTGGGGCCGTTTTTTATTCAGCTTCCACCCAGCTACAGTCCGGCTCGGTTTGCGGATTTAAAGTCATTTTTGACCCAGTGGGATCGCGCAACCTATCCCATCAGTGTCGAAGTGCGTCATCTTGACTGGTTTCGCCCGCAGCAAAGTACGGATCTGAACGCCATGCTGCGAGAGTTAGGAGTCGGTCGAGTCTTGCTCGACAGTCGCCCCATGTATCAAACTCCCGATGATCCCCAAGTTAAATCTGAGCGAAAGAAGCCCCAAGTGCCCCTCCAGCCCTGCTTCACAGCCAACTTCAGCATTGTCCGCTACATCAGCCATCCAGACCAGCATCTAAACCGCGACTATTTAGCAGAGTGGACAGAGCAGATTCACCAGTGGCTAGAGCAGGGGATCACGGTCTATTTCTTTGTGCATTGCCCGATTGAAGCGCGATCGCCCGGTCTATTGCGCGGGTTTCAGCACCAGCTCGAACAAACGAATGTGCCCGTCGAGTCGCTACCCTGGGACAGTTTTGAGGATGATGCTCCAGCTCAGTTGTCCTTATTTTCTTAGGCGCTGAATTTAAGCTGGTGGAGTTTGGGATTGGAGTTCGGGATTGGAGTTTGGGATTGGAGTTCGGCTCTGAGCCAGAGCCACCCAGAGCCACTATATTTAGGGCAGTCATTGTAAAGAAGAAATAACGAATTTGTCTGATCGTCCAGAACACATCGAGATGGTCTGGAGTCGAGTTAAGATCAGGGCGATCGCAATGATTGGTTATTCCTTGGATGACGATAGATTTTTCCTAGGTTTGAGACAGATGGGTGAGCAGATATGCAAGCAGGTTTGTACTCCAAAAATCTACAGAAAGTCAGTTGCGTTGAGGTTGGTCAGTCTGGTTCCCTGTGTCTGAACGTAAAAATTTCTTGTCAATGATTCAAACTACCCATGTCAGCGGCTCAAAACAAACCAACGTTGACCCGCTCGGTTTTGCAGGTGTCTCCCAACAGCGTGAGCGCGTCATGGCGGCGATTGACGTAGGCACCAACTCCATTCATCTGGTCGTTGTCCAGATTGATCCCTCGTTGCCAGCCTTCAACATCATTGCGCGGGAGAAAGATACTGTCCGCTTGGGGGAGCGAGATCCGGAGACGGGCTGTTTGACTGAGAAGGCAATGAAACGGGCGATCGCCGCTCTCAAACGCTCTCACGATCTGGCCAAAAGCCTAGACGCAGAAGAGATTATCGCGGTGGCCACCAGCGCTGTCAGAGAAGCGCCCAACGGCCCAGATTTTCTCAAAACAATTCAGGCAGAAGTGGGTCTGTCGGTTGACTTAATCGCTGGAGAAGAAGAAGCCCGCCGCATTTACCTCGGCGTGCTGTCGGGCATGGAGTTTGACCAGCAGCCCCACGCTATTATCGACATTGGTGGCGGCTCAACCGAGCTGATTTTGGGCGACGGCCATGAGCCGCGATCGCTCAGCAGCACCAAGGTTGGAGCGGTGCGGCTGACGAGCGAATTTGTCACCACCGACCCGATCAGCGATGTCGAATATAAGTTGCTGAAAGCCTATGTGCGCGGGATGCTAGAGCGCCCCGTCGAAGATTTGCTGTCGCGGCTAGAGCCTGAAGAAACGCTGCAACTGGTGGGCACATCGGGCACGATTGAGACCTTGGTCAGTATTTACGCCCATGATGAATCTGGCTCGATTCCGATGACGCTTAACGGCGCGTCGATGAGCCTCAGCGACCTCAACCGCATTGTCGATCGCCTCCGCAAACTCAGCAGCAAAGAGCGGCTCGATATTCCGGGCATGTCAGACAAGCGGGCAGAAATTATCGTCGCAGGTGCTGTCATTCTTCAGGAAGCGATGGAGATGCTGGGGGCTGAGTCGATTGGCCTCTGCGAACGGGCGCTGCGTGAAGGCGTCGTCGTGGACTGGATGCTGACCCACGGGCTGATTGCCGATCGCCTCCGCTACCAAAGCTCTGTTCGTCAGCGCAGCGCACTCAACTTGGCGACAAAATATCAGGTCAACATGGAGCACAGTGAGCGAGTGGCTCATTTTTGCCTCAGCCTGTTTGATCAGACCCAGGGCGTGCTGCACGAGTGGGGCGATCGCGAACGAGAACTCCTGTGGGCAGCGGCCATGCTCCACAACTGCGGCCATTTCGTGAATCATGCCGCGCACCACAAGCACTCCTATTACCTGGTGCGCCACGGCGGGCTGCTGGGCTACACCGAAGTCGAAATTGAGGCGATCGCCAATCTGTGTCGCTACCACCGAAAGAGTCAGCCTAGAAAGAAGCACGAAAACTACCGCAATCTGCCGACCAAAGAATATCGCACTCTGGTTGACCAGCTCAGCGCTATTTTGCGACTAGCAGTAGCCCTAGACCGACGGCAAATCGGCGCGATCGCCCAAGTCAAGTGTGAGTATGATGCTGACCAAAAAGAAATGCAGCTCCATCTTTTCCTCGATGACCATCACACAGATTGCGACTTAGAACTGTGGAGTCTCAACTACAAAAAAGCTTGCTTTGAGTCTGAGTTTGACCTGAAGCTTGTCCCAGTTTTAGAAACCTAGAGATGAGCCTAGAGCAAGGCTGCGCCAGTAGGAGATGCCCATAATCAGCCCCACGATGACGAGCAGAATGACGGTGGCGATCGCGTTACCTCGGCTCATCTGGCTGCCCAAAATAATCCATAGGAAAAACAGCACGTTCTCCAAAATGATCAGAATGGTGTCGTTGAAAGCGTTCTCGCGCTGGCGCATCATCATGGCGGAGAGGGAAATCGGCCTTGCATTCCAGAGCCGAACCAGGGCGGTGCAGCAGGTCGCTAGCAGGGTGAGCATCAGCCCCGGCACGATGTTGACGCCCCGGAAAAGCAAGAGGCCAAAAAAGAGGGCCAGAAAACTCCAGACCGGAATCAAAATTGCGCCTAATTTCAGCAGTCGAACGCGCTGCCCC
This sequence comes from Elainellaceae cyanobacterium, assembly GCA_049647405.1. Taxonomy (GTDB): domain Bacteria; phylum Cyanobacteriota; class Cyanobacteriia; order CAKZMO01; family CAKZMO01; genus CAKZMO01. The sequence continues at coordinate 7,098 of JBARXP010000319.1, forward strand.
TGCACCGGAGACGATTTGAGCAGGTCAGGCGCTTCTTCTCCCGCAATGCAGATGACCGCAAGGCTAGAGGTCAAAAAAGCGCCAGCGCTGGGCAATGCCACTGCCGCCAGGGTGGTTAGGTCAAATCCACTTTGACTAGATGAATCTCGAATCACCAATAACATCAGCGGAATCAGGAATACGGCTGAAATTAGGGTGCGTGAAATCAGGTAGGGGCTGCGCTGAATTACCCGCCATTCCTTTAGCAGAAATATCTGAGACAGCCCTTGGTTAAAGGCGATCGCCCGGTTGGAAGGGGTTGATTTTGGCGATCGCCGACTCACAGTCGTAGACTGCTGGGTGCCTGCAATAAACAGACGGTTGAGGGTTTCGATGGTGATCCAGGCGAGTCCGCCGCTTACGACCAGAGTCGCAACCACAGACGGCACATCCATAAACATGGCGCGCACTGGAAACCATAGCCAGCTGTCTGGGGCAAAGGGCAAGGTTACAGATGAGATTTCTGGCAGATTGGCTCCTCCCTCTCGGATCAGGGTATCTCTCGCATTGAGGTTGAGCAGTTGAACACCGACAAAAAAGGTTCCGGCGATCGCCATCGTCAGGATCTGAGCGACCGTTCGGGCACGCTTTGCCCCGACCAGTTTCACCAGCCAGAGAGACAGCAACATCGATAGACTCGCCGCTGTCAGACACAGACCGAGCAGAGCCGGATAGATTCCCAAGAGCTGAAACGCCCCGATCGTCATAGCGAGAACGGTTGCGGGCACGATCAGCAGCAAAAAACCGAGGAAGACCTCTACCGCAACGCTCAACAGCCGACTGGCAAAAATAGTCTTAGACCCGATAGGCGACGACACCAGCAGATCGAGATCGCCTCGGTCAAACAGAGCCGTGAGGCTGTGCTGCATCGCCTGAATGAATGCATAAATAAATAAAAATAGCCAAAACCCACCTGCGATGCGCAACGCCACCGGAGAAGGCGGGTTAGGCAGGCTCAAAGGAGGCGTCGCGTCGAGATAGGCAGACAGGAGCCATAGCCCCGCCAGCAACAGCGTCACAATCGCCAGCACCCCACCCATGATGAAAAGAAACCACTTGGCTCGCAAGTCTCGCCACCAGAGGCGACATTCGTGAACCATGAGCCACGGCAGCGAGCCGGGTTGAAATAAGGCCATTAATCGCATCATTACCCCCATTCATCCTGACTGAGGGGGGCTTCAACATCAGCACCTTCAGAATTTGACGACGCGGTGAGTTGCAAGAAGATGCTCTCTAAATCCGAATCATCGGCAAATTCACCTCCCAAGTCTCGACTCTGGGTTTGCAGCTCTTGCAGCGTTCCTTCTGCGATTAGCTTGCCGTGGTTGATAATGCCAATGCGCTGAGCGGTGCGTTCGGCGATCGCCATCGTGTGGGTGGTAAAAATAACGGTGTTGCCTTCAGCCACATACTCATTCAGCATGGTCTTAACTAGTCGGGCAGCGGCGGCATCTAGGCCAGATAGGGGCTCATCTAAAATAACCAGATGAGGCTCATGGATAAACGCTCCGGCTAAGGCCAATTTTTGCTTCATGCCACGGGAAAAGGTTTCGGCAAAATCATTGCGCACCTCCCACAGGTTCAGCTTCTTCAGCAACTCTGTCGCCCGTGATAGGGCGCGATCGCCAGCCATGCCCCATAGCCCTGCGACAAATTCCAAATATTCCAATGGCCGCAGCTTGCCGTAGAGCATCGGCTCATCGGGCAAGTACGCCAGCAGCTGTTTGGCCTTGCTGGGCTGTTGGGTGATGCTGCGCCCCAAGATCAAGGCATCACCCTGATCGGGCTGGAGCAACCCAGTGACCATTCTCAGGGTTGTGGTTTTGCCAGCACCGTTTGCCCCCAGTAGCGCATAAAACGTTCCTTCGGGTACTTGCAGACTCAGCTCGTCAACCGCCGGGTGACTGCCAAACCGCTTGCTCAACCCGATGACCTGAAGTGCGATCGCCATTCTGGCTTACCGTCCTCGCCTAAACCTGCTTACCCAGACTAGCGCAGTGCTTTGCTCAAGGCACCAAAAATAAAGGACAGCACCGCTGAGCCGATGATTGACCAAATAATAGGAAACGATTGGCCGCCAAGCTGTATGGCGAATATGATGGGCAACCCAAACTCTCGGGCGATCAAAACACCCAGGTAAGCGCCAATAATGCCCACAACAATTGAGGTGAGACAGCCGCCGCGAGAGTAGCCGACCAGCGATTGACCCAACCCGCCACAGATTGAAGCAATGATAAGTAGTAGCAGCAGCTCGATGAGTGTCATTCCGTTATCCTTCCCTTAACGACATCCTACGAAATCGACTCAATCATACGTTAGGAATGCTCCCAGTCACAGCGCTATGGCTGAGATATCAACTTACTCTCTCTAGTCATCAGCTCTATTGAATAGCAATGCGCTGAATAGCAATGCGCTATGGGTGTAGAGCCGAGTGTAGATGCACCATTTTTTCTGGCTAAGTAAGTCATAAGTAAGTCGCCTTAAATTCAGATTTCTAAAGGCTTGGCGTTGGATAAAACGGAAAAATATCTGAGGGATATCGGAAACCCGTACGGTCAAAGTCGTGGTCTCGCGACTTCTCGCCCGTTCAGCACAGAGAGCATCAGCACAGAGAGCAGGTGAGGTAAACCGTCATTAGAAGTCGCTGAATCTCCACTGTCTCCCTCCTGATAAACCTCATATTCTAAGGATAAGGATTAAATCTTTGAGATCAGCGATTCAATCTAACCCGAAAATTTTCCGTCAAGCTTAAACCCCCGCCCGACAACCCGCCGACCCTGTTGAGAGAGAAAAAGAGGTGTGATCCATGCAACCCACCAACCCCAACCAATTCACTGAAAAAGCCTGGGCATCCGTGGTGCGGACTCCAGAAATCGCCAAGCAAAACCAGCACCAGCAAATCGAAAGTGAGCACCTCTTGGAGGCGCTCTTAGAGCAAGATGGATTAGCCAGCTCGATTTTGACCAAGGCGGGCACAGAGATGACCAATCTCACCTCGCCTCTGCCTGCGATGATGCGCCAGCGCACTGCCGAGTTTATTCGCCGTCAGCCCAAGGTTTCTGGTGCGGCCAGCGGTTCGGTTTATCTGGGGCGCAGCCTCGATACGCTACTCGATCGGGCCGAGGGCTATCGCAAAGACTTTGAAGATGACTATATTTCTATAGAGCACCTCATTCTGGCTTACGCGAAAGACGATCGCTTTGGCAAAGCTCTCTTTCAAGAATTTAAGCTAGATGAGAAGACCCTACGGGTGATCATTGAACAGATTCGAGGGAGTCAAAAGGTGACGGATCAAAATCCAGAAGGCAAATATGAAGCCCTAGAAAAATATGGGCGTGACCTGACCCAACTGGCACGGGAAGGGAAGCTTGACCCAGTGATTGGCCGCGATGATGAGATTCGGCGCACCATTCAGATTCTCTCTCGACGGACAAAAAATAATCCGGTGCTGATTGGTGAACCGGGCGTGGGTAAGACGGCGATCGCCGAAGGCTTAGCCCAGCGCATCGTCAGCGGCGACATCCCGGAGTCGTTGCGCGATCGCAAGCTGATCGCCCTCGACATGGGTTCCCTGATTGCGGGCGCAAAGTACCGAGGCGAGTTTGAAGAACGGCTGAAAGCGGTGCTGAAAGAAGTGCAGGATTCCGAAGGACAGATCATTCTGTTCATCGACGAAATCCACACGGTCGTCGGCGCAGGGGCCACCCAGGGCGCAATGGATGCGGGCAACTTGCTGAAGCCAATGCTGGCACGGGGCGAGCTGCGCTGTATCGGTGCCACCACTCTCGATGAATATCGCAAATACATCGAAAAAGATGCGGCGCTAGAGCGACGATTCCAGCAGGTTTACATCGGCCAGCCCAGCATTGAAGACACGATCTCTATTCTGCGGGGTCTCAAAGAGCGCTACGAAGTTCACCACGGGGTCAACATTTCTGACACCTCGCTGGTGGCGGCGGCGGTGCTTTCGACTCGCTATATCAGCGATCGCTTCTTGCCCGACAAGGCCATTGATTTGGTGGACGAAGCCGCAGCGAAGCTGAAGATGGAGATCACCTCCAAGCCGGAAGAACTCGATCGCATCGACCGAGAAATCCTTCAGCTTGAGATGGAAAAACTGTCGCTGAAAAAAGAAACCGACAGTGCCTCGCGCGATCGCCTTGAGCGCCTCGAAAAAGAGCTGGCTGACCTGAAAGAATCGCAGTCGGGCCTCAATGCCCAGTGGCAGTCTGAAAAAGACGTGATCGACCGCATCCAAAAACTGCGGGAAGACATCGATCGGGTCAACGTCGAAGCTCAACAGGCCGAGCGCGACTATGATCTCAACCGGGCAGCTGAGCTGAAATATGGCAAGCTGACAGACCTTCAGCGAGAGCTAGAGCAGGCGGAGTCGAAGCTAGAAGACACCCAAACCAACGGCAAAACGCTGCTGCGAGAAGAGGTGACGGAAGAAGACATCGCCGAGATTATCTCAAAGTGGACGGGCATTCCGGTGAGCAAGCTGGTCGAGTCAGAAATGGAGAAGCTGCTCCACCTAGAAGACGAGCTGCATAAGCGAGTGGTGGGTCAAGACGAAGCCGTTGTCGCTGTGGCTGACTCGATTCAGCGATCGCGCGCCGGACTGGCCGACCCCAATCGTCCGATTGCGAGCTTCATTTTCCTTGGCCCCACTGGGGTTGGTAAAACAGAACTAGCCAAGGCTCTAGCGTCCTACCTGTTTGACACTGAAGAATCCATCGTCCGCATCGACATGTCGGAATACATGGAGAAACATGCCGTGGCTCGGCTCATTGGCGCGCCTCCCGGATATGTGGGCTATGAGGAAGGCGGGCAGCTCACAGAAGCGATTCGCCGCCGCCCCTATGCGGTCATCCTCTTCGACGAAATCGAAAAGGCTCACCCCGATGTGTTCAACATCATGCTGCAAATCTTGGATGACGGTCGTCTGACCGACTCCCAAGGCCGCACCGTAGACTTTAAAAACTGTGTGGTGATCATGACCAGCAACATCGGGTCGCAGTACATCCTCGACTTGGCTGGCGACGATGCTCGCTATGATGAAATGCGCGATCGCGTCATGGATGCCATGCGTTCCAACTTCCGGCCTGAGTTTCTCAACCGGGTAGACGAGCTGATCATCTTCCACAGCCTCAAGCAAGAACAACTCCGCAATATCGTTAAGCTTCAGGTGACTCGACTAGAAGATCGGCTGAGCGATCGCAAGATGGCGCTGCGCTTCTCCGACGAGGCACTAGATTGGATCGCCCAATCAGGCTTTGACCCAGTCTATGGCGCTCGTCCGCTGAAACGAGCGATTCAGCGAGATGTGGAAACGCCCGTCGCTAAAGGAATTCTCCGCAGCGAGTTTCACGAAGGCGACACAATCTATGTCGATGTCGAGCTAGAACGTCTCGTGTTCAAGCGGCTCTCATCCGAGTTGCTGAACGCATAATTCTCATCTCAAGACCTAGATTCAAATAGGTTTGAACAAGGGAGGCTAAAACCTCCCTTGTTCCGTTTAGTTTTTCTTTAAAAAGAGCTTTAGAGCAACCGTCTCCGGATATCACTCAACAAGTTAGCCCCCCCTCGGGAATCACTTCCTGTTTTTGGTAAAGAGAAGCTATATCGTGGATCTCCTCGAAAGACGATTTTGTAATGCTTTCCATCTTGAGAGATAGTGAAGCCAAGCTTATTCAACACGCGTCTTGTCTTTGCGTTCATTTTTCTATGTCCGGGCAGCAGAGAGCGTAAAGTCTCCTCAATACTTTGTCGCTGCCCATGCATCTGATTCGATGCAAGGATATCCTGCAAAATGTGACGTTGACGACTTTTGGCGTGAATCGAGTCAACACTTTTTTTAAGAAAAGTCAGAAGCAAGTCTTTTTTCTCGTGAGCATAGAGATCTTTTTCTGTCGCTTTGAGAACAATGATATATTCTCTGGGTTGAGCTTCAGCTTCCTGAAACGACCATCGTTCACCTGTACTACGAGCGATCGCCAACTGATTATTCAAGTGGTCAATTGCCTGGGTAAGTTCCTCTCTCTCATCTGCGAACCGTGTATTTTCCGCTAGGGCTTCAGCCTCTATCTCTCGGGCGTCTGAGAGCTCTTGTTCTAAATCTACAATTTTATTTTGCGACTCTTCAAGCTCTACTTGAGCACCCTGCAAATCTTGCAAGAGTTGATCAGCGTCTTGATTCGTCAATTCAACGGCGCGTCGTCCTGCTTGTATCGATTGACTCAACGTAACTGCTTCGTCTCGCTCTTGTTGTAACGTTTTAACAAAAGCTGTCAGATGCTCAATGCGTTGAGTGGCCTCATCAAGCTGTTGATTGTAATCTGCAAGTTCTGCCTGGAAATGTGCGTTTTGCTCACTAATCTGCTGATTCTGATGTCGCTGGTCTTGAATTTGCTTTTGTAATTGAGAAATTTGGTCACTACGCTGTTGAATTTCCTCCTGAGTTGCAGCGCTTTGATCCTGTAGTACTTGCAGTTCTGTTTCTAAAGCAGCCAACTTAGCATCATTCTCAGTTTGTAGCAAATGTTGCTGCTGAAGAACCGTTTCACGCTCTTGAGTAAATTGATTGAGCTGATATCGTAGCTGTTCTTGCTCTGCCAGTTGAATGTTTTTCTTATGCAATTGGCGGTCTAAGTCCTGAGTCAACCGTTGTGCATGACGGATTTGCTGTTGAGCTTGATAGAGCTTGGCGTGAGTTTTGCCAATTTTCCTTTTTTGCTGTCTCTTCTGAACCTGCAACACCTCCACAACAATCCATAGGCCAAAGCCAGTTGCCAACAGCAACAGCAAAGTCACTCCATACGATTGACTCAGTTGATTGCCTTTTGATAGGTTTTCAGGCAAATTTCTGAGCGATTGAAGATATGATTGCCAAAAACCTAGCTGAACTTCTCTAACGTAATAGATGCGTCCAGCAGCAGTGTTCTGAGTGTTTCCAGATTGATCACCGCTTTTGTGTAGTCCTTGATAGGGAAGAGAAGTCGATAAAAGCGTCTCCAAATCTCCTTGATCGAGTTGAGAATCGTTCCCCAGCAGGGGCGTCATAGATATAATTTGTTGCTCAGGACATTCGGGTTGCTGGGTAGTGCAATGTGTCACTATTAAACTGGGCTGACTGTTGAAAGGAGCCGGATGTCCTTGGAGAAATAAGCCACTATTCCAGTAATTTCGATAATGCTGATAGCTCATGATGCTTGCTAAACCAGCAGTGACAGAAATAGCTAGGATCAAACGCCCTGCAACCCAGCGAACAGGAATCATAGGCCACACTCTTGCGCAATAATCAGAGTTCGATGATTCTCCTACACTCAGCCTCAAGATTACGGTGGTGATGCATCGGCCTGATTGAGCCGTCGGTTCTTCTTATTGGGCGAGTGCGAAATTATACTGCACTAAGCATAACAACTCTTTCCATAGCTCTGGTTGGCTGGACTATATCTTCAGCGTACAAGAGTTGTCATCAGCTTAAGGGCGACGGGCTGCTTGACTGACAAAACTACAAAGCTGGAATGCACGTGAGGACGGTAAATTCACGCTGATATGTGTCCTCGCGTTGACGCTTAGACGCGAACGATGGCTGCGGGTCAGGCGCACTGGAGAGAAACCGATAGACATCAATGTCCAACTGCCGCGTGATCGCTAATCGAATCCAGTTCCACCCGACCTTGAAATAACTCATGCCCCGATTCCAGTGAGTATCAACCTGCCGCCGCTGTCCCGAGGCCACCACTTGTGTCTCCTGTAATACCAGAAACAGCGTGGTTAACGCCATCACGCCACACAACTGAGTCAAGGCAAATTTATCTCGTAACCGGGATGCCTCTAGGTTAAATCCATTGGACTTGAGATCTAAGAAGGATTCCTCGACCTGAAAACGCAAACGATACTGGGCAAAGGTTTGCAGATTAGTCGGTTCATCACTGACAATCACCCACCGTTCTCCACTCGGGCGGTCATGGGCAAAGGCCAGATACACCCCTGGATACGGCTTCGTTTTACCCAGCGAGACGGATGGGGTAAAATACGCCTCTCCAGCTTGTAATGAGACCGATGACACCGCCCGCCATTGTTCGTCCACATTGAACTGAAACGACCGCTTGATGCGAATGCGAAAATGCCAGCCCAGCGTCTCTTTGAGATACTTCATCAGCTTGCCATCGGCAAAGCCTCGGTCGGCCAGTAACACCACGGGTATCCCGGATGGGAGTAAGCGGGCTGCCGGACGCAAGACTCGTTGCAATGTCCATAAGCGAACCGTGCTGCTCGATTGAGTCACAATCCGCCAGGAGAGCGGAATCGTTCGGCCACGATAGACCACGCCGACCCAAATGATACAGAAGCAATTCCACACGAGGGTCGTATCGACGCTCAGATATAATCGCTTCGCGCTCCACTGAGAGAGGGCTTGTTTAACAAGGACATGGTGTGCCGCCATGACGGTGATGCGGCGATTTGAGAGCCATCGCCGAAATCGCCGTTGGTGAGATTGAGTCCGGGTTGCACGACTGAGAATGTGGACTCCAAACCCATTGAGGTGGACGCTTTGGCTTTGAACAATGCCAATCATCATCCAACACAGCGTGTTCAAGTGACGCACATCGCGCCATTGGAGGTCACATTGACGTAGAAATTGCTGCAACGCATCATAGAGTCGGGAAGTCGGAGCCATGGCTAGTGCTGTGAGTGTGGTAACTGTTCAGCATAAACTAGGTTCTACTTCCCGACTCGTCTTCGTTTCACCCCTTCCTAGTTTTGTCAGTCAAGCAGGGGCGACGGGTGATATCAACAATAATGTGTCCGGCGAAGTCTGGAATCGGCGGCACTTCCTTGGTAAGCTGCACTCGCACCTGAGTTACATTGTCGTATTGCAGACAGAGAGTAGCGATCGCCACGGCTAATTTTTCAATCAGCGTAAAGCGAGACGTGCGAATTAGCTCAAGGGTATCTGTGACAATGGCGCTATAGTCACGCGTGTCATCAAGGCGATCGCTTTTAGCTGCCTTCTCTAGGTCTAGCCACAGAGTAATGTTGGCCGAAAACCACTGGCCGAGAACTTGCTCTTCGGGCAAGGCTCCGGTATAGCCATAGGCTCGGATACCGTTGATATGCAGGGTATCGAGAGGCTGGGTATCGAGGGGATGAGAAATCATTGGATAGCGATGTGGGTATTTGAGGAAGCCGTAGAAGATGCGGCTACTCTGTCGTATCACATTTCACCTTGCTCTCAACCTTGACATATTTTCATCGCGCTTCCACGTTTTCGCCGCCCTTCTAGGCATTGTCAGCTCAGTATCAGCCCCTACTCCCTGGCTTTTGCGAATGCTGTCATTGTTTGCTTCAACTCGCTGAAAGCAAGATAAAAAGTGGTCGATGCTTCTGGTTGGGGAGATTCTACTCGGGCAACAGATCGGAGATCGGGAGGCTGAGCGCTAAACTGGAGGGCGATCGCCCCAGCTAGCCCTAAAGCCGTCACTAAAATTTGACGATTAAAAAATCGGTTTGAGGTGGGAGCAGATGGATCGGGGGAAATCAGTGTTGACATCGTCTTCTGCCTCGGAACACAAGATGTAAAGAAAAAGCTCAAGAATGATGCATCAATGGAAAGGCATGAGATGAAAATACGTCAGGTTTGAGCGTATCGGGAAGCCTTTCACGCTGCCTTCATGTGAGTGCCTTCATGTAAGTGCCTTCATGTGACCTGTTGACTCACTGTTGACCCGTTCAGTTCCACAACGCCCCATGACATTCTCATCGCTTCAGATAAAGAACTACCCCGAATGGGTTTGGTGGATTGTACCTCAGAGGAGATCGAGTTTTATGGTTCTATGAGATAAGCCTGTAAAGCTATCTTGTCGTGTAACACTACTTAAAACTACGGTTTCTCTCTTTCCTATGGTTGCGGCTGACTTTTCTTCTTCTGTCTATGCGATTGATTTTGGCACGAGTAATACGGTCATCACGCGCTGGAATCAGTTGACTCAATCAGCTGAGACAGTCTCTCTGGCTGATCTCTCAGTCCGGTTGGGCGACAATCCGCCGCTGATTCCTAGCCTGGTGTATGTCGAAGATGCGAGTCAGGCAAAAATCTTAGCCGGACAGACCGTGCGCGATCGCGGCCTAGATTTGTCGAGTGATCCTCGCTTTTTTCGTAACCTCAAACGAGGAATAGGCACCGAAATTCAGGGGTTTTTGCCTCATCTAGACGAAACAACGCTGACGTTTGAGCAGGTCGGGGCATGGTTTCTCACGGGTCTTATCGACGCGCTCAAGGCTCAAGATCCCCAGATAGAATCTCTAACATTCACGGTTCCGGTCGATAGCTTTGAAGCCTATCGTCACTGGCTAGGGCAAGTGAGCCAGTCGCTTCAGGTTGAGCAAGTGAGAATGCTGGATGAACCTACTGCTGCGGCGCTGGGCTATGGGCTGGGCGATCGCGACACCGTGCTGGTGATTGATTTTGGTGGAGGCACCCTAGATTTATCTCTGGTGCAGCTCACGGTGAGTCAAAGCCCTTCAAAGGCAAAACCATTAGGATTTATTCTCAAGTGGGGAGCCAATAACCTGGCCGAAACCTCAAGCCAAAAGCGCCAGACCGCTCAGGTGATTGCCAAGGCAGGGCAAAATCTAGGCGGAGCAGATATTGACAACTGGCTCGTAGACTACTTTGCCGCAACCCAGGGGTTGCCCGTGACCGCCTTGACAACTCGACTAGCGGAGCGACTCAAAATTGAGCTGTCGAGTCGTCTTAGTGCGACGGAGTCTTATTTTAATGATGAAACTCTGGAGAGCTATGAGCTGAGCCTTGACCAAGAGCAGTTTAATACCATGCTCGATCAGCGAGGATTTTTTGAGAGGCTTAATGAAACGTTGCAGCAGGTGTTGCGACAAGCGCGAAATCAAGGAGTCGAATCGAGAGACATTGATGCCGTGTTGCTGGTCGGAGGTACGGCGCAGATTCCGGCTGTGCGTGATTGGGTGACGCAGCATTTTTCTCCAGAACAGGTGCAGGGCGATCGCCCGTTTGAGGCGATCGCCCAGGGAGCCTTGCAGCTAAGCCAGGGCATTGAGGTTAAAGATTTTCTCTATCACAGCTACGGTATCCGCTACTGGAACCGTCGTGAAAAGCGCCACGACTGGCATCCGATTATCCCTGAGGGGCAGCCCTACCCAATGGATCGCCCCGTAGAGATCCTCTTGGGTGCATCGGTAGACAACCAGCCTCAAATTGAGCTGGTGATTGGTGAGTTGGGCACGGCTGAAACTCGGACGGAAGTATTTTTTGATGGCGATCGCCTGATCACCCGCACCCTATCGGCGGGTAATGCTAGCGTTCAGTCTCTCAACGATCGCGATGGCGCACGCAACTTGGCAACCCTTGAGCCCCTGGGGACTCCAGGCAGCGATCGCATCAAGCTTCTGTTTTGGGTAGACGCTGACCGATTCTTAAGAATTACAGTTGAAGATTTGCTGACCAATCAAAGCCTGACCGAAAATCAAGCGGTCGTTCAACTCAGTTAAGGGTTGTGGTGTGGCGGGCGATCGTCAGGAGTTTGAAGGCTCAATATATGTTATTTTTTCATTAATTCTCTCGACATCGTTAAATGTTAGATTCTAGGTTTAACACCGCCCGATTGGCTCGCGACGAAGGCTTGCAGGGCTTTTTACTTATTTGCTTGGGCGATTTCTTAAAAAAAGTATACAAAATGCGTACACATTCCCTGTGAAGCGAGCGAGACGCTGGCACCGAATCAGGTAAAATCTTTCTCAAAGATCACCTTATTTGGATTTAATTGTGCCTCCTTACTGATCTAGATTGAGATTTTTCTATATCGATTGCATTAGAAGATCAATTGATATAGAAATACTTGATTCAATCGGGGAAAGGCACAGATCCTAAGAGTGGAGACGTATACAGAGTATGTTATTTCTTGATCTGAAGCATTTCTCGATAGAAATATTACAACATTTCAATATGTGACAGTCTCGATCTAACTCAAGGGTGATTACTGTTTAGACGGAGCTTGTCACAATCGGAACAATGCACGATATTTTATGCTCACAATATCGGCAATCGCATCAAATCACCTGGAGAATTTGCCCCATGACCTGCACTGTTATTTTGGATGACCTAATGGTAATCGTACCAGAAGAGAATTTTTTACAGTCAATCGACAGGTTGTTTGAAATGCTTGAAACGAGTGAATGCGATCGCTTTATCGCGTTCACACCAGAAGGCCGAAAAATTTGTACGAGCACCAGCGACGGATATCTCGACTATGGTGAAGACTAGCGCTTACTAAACAAAATTAGCCATTTTGATAGAGCCTTAGCTGCCTGTATTCGGGCGTCTGTATTCGGCCAGAGTTACATCATTCGGCCAGAGTTATATCCGCTGCGTCCACGAAAATGGCTTAAGGCTACTGGCTGTTGCTGAGTAGGTAATCCTAAATAAGTGATGCCGTAGGGTGCCGTTAGGCATAGCCGTAACGCACAGCTCTATAAGGCTTTGATGCGTTACGCTGTCGCGAACTCATCCTAACAAATAATTAAGATTACCTACTTATATCTCTATATCTGTATCATCTGCGGATATTAAGCGGGTTCATGACCTGCTTTGCTCGACTCTCTTGAGACATGCACCACTGGCTCTGATGGACTGACCAAAGTGAGCAGATTGGGTTGCAAGAGCCTTCTAGCTTCAAGGAGATGGAAAACTGACAAGGGTTTGAGCCAGGTTCAACGCATCTTCAGAAGTTAAAATGCTTCCTTCTGCCTGTGCAATTTGAATCTGTGATAAGAGCTTGCCAATTTGAGGCCCCGGAGATAGATGCAGGTGAGCCATGATGTCTCGGCCTGTCACCAGTGGATGAGGATGCGCGACCGGATCGCTAGGGTTGAGGAAACGCTCGATGAGTGGGGTTATCGCCTGTAGTGAGACACCTCCCGCGATCGCCAACACGGCAACAGCCGGAAACACATCGCCTACATCCTGAAATAGAAAATAGAGGTCGCGTCGAGACAGGGTGGCGATCGCCCCCGACTTGATTAGCTCTCGATGACGCAAAATTGTCAGCACCGACTGCACCTCCAGGCGACTGCACTTGAGCTGCCACAGCTCATCTTCGGCAACGGCAGGATGGTCGTGGAGGAGACAGGTGAGCTTTGCAACCTTCAGCCAACTGCGTCCGCCCCCAACGGCATGTTGCTGATCCCGAGGCCATCCCTTGAGCAAGTCGCCCATAACGTGCCAACGGCTGATCACCTGGGCGATCGCATCATCCACAGCCTCGACGCGCTTGAGACTTTCCCATTGGATATGGGGCAACCAGACTTGGAGCAAGTGGCTCTTCCAGGCTCGAATCAACATTTCTGTGCCCTTGGGGTGAGAAAGCAAGTAGCTCAGCTCGCTATAGACTCGCTCAGGGGCGACATGCTTCAGCAATGCCGCTAGGTCTTCAATGGCATCTTGGGTGGCAGGCTCAATCCAAAAGTCGAGCTGAGCAGCCTGTCGATAGGCTCGCAGCAGCCGCAGCGGATCTTCTACCAAGTTATCGCGGCTGATCATCCGAATCGTTTTTTGCTCTAGGTCTAAGCGCCCAGAGAGGGGATCAACTACTGTTTCAGTTTTGGGGTGATAGGCGATCGCATTAATCGTAAAGTCACGGCGATGGAGGTCGTCGTTGAGAGAATGACCGACCTGATCTGCAAAGTCTGCTGTAACGCTATCAAAGACAATCCGAGCAATTTGGTGCTCTGCATCTAGCACCACAAACCCCGTGCCATAGTGCTGGGCGATCGCCCGTGCCGTGTTGACCGCGTGGTGGGGCAACACAAAATCTAGGTCGAGATGGCTCGATCGACGACCCAGTAACCCATCACGGACGCTGCCTCCGACCAAGTGGGCGGCCTCAGGCAACCACTCTAAGCCAAACGGCCAACGATGGGGATCTAAAGATTGAGGAAGAGAATAATTCAAGACCAGACGTACTTCAAAGGGTTTAGCTGAAATAATCAAACGTTCTAAATTTTAGGCGTTTATGACACTCATCACTCAAAAATATGGCGATCGCGCCATGATGAATCAGTCGGTCGTCATCAGTATGCCATCGGTAAACGATGCGTTTTGGGGTGTGCCCCTGCCGTGGGATACCTCCCGTTCGCTTGAGTTTTGAGCGCACACTTCTGATCATTCGACGAAACCGTTAACGAATCCGTGGAGGCTGCAAAAGAACCTGTGACGCGACGAGCGACACCTTACCCTAAGCCTATCCCATGTGCTTAGAAATCACCGTTTGGGGTTCAGGTTGATTCGACTTGTGCCAAGGAGGGCGTAGAGAATTAGGGGCGCAATGCTGACATAAGCCGACCTGCGGCGGCAACCCCGCCAAAGACATAGGCCATGCTCTAAGGCGCTAATACTGGGGGCGATCGCCCCTCACCATTACGGGGTAGATAAGGGACTGAGTTCTGGTTTCCTTTTGAAAAAGGGCGATCGCCCTCAGCAGTGCCATCCGCTAGGTGCGAGCCAAGCGTAGGTCATTATCCTCGGGTCAGATTTACCCGCAAAACGACAACAATCCCAACAGCTAACGCCACCATGCCGAGGCCAAACACCCCATAGGTAGAGGCTAGACCCATCTGCTGAGTCAACGGCTGGCTGACAATCGGCGATGAAAACTGTCCCAGAAAAATACAGGTGGTGAGGCCGCCCAACACCCGCCCCCGAGTCATCGCAGGTACGGTGGCGCTGAGCCAGACGTTCATATTCGGCATCAGCAGACCCAGGCCAATGCCAGCCAGCAGCAAGCCCACCAAGACGATGCTGTAGGTTTGAGCGATCGCAATCACCCCATACCCCGCCCCCATGAAGAGATACACCAGCACCATAATGCCGCCAAAGGTCAAGTGAGCTTTGATGCGGCGATAGTTCATCGAAACAATAGCGCTGGCCAGGGTCAGGCTGGCGATCGCCATGCCCACCTGGGTATTGCTGACGGTAGCCAGCTCCTTGAGATAGAAGGGGAGCTGCACGGGCACCAGGTAAAACGCCACCATCGAAGCGAACATCATGGCGTAGATAGCTCCCACCAGCCTGACGGGCAGTTTCGCTGGTGCGACAGGTAATTCTGAATTCAACGGCGTTGTCTCGTCAGGTTTTGGTCGCTGGGGTTCTGTGATAAACAGCATCACCAGGGCACACAGGCCAAAAGCCATCAAGTAAATAGCAAAGGGAAAGCGCCAGCCCAAGTCCGCCAGAATGCCGCCCAAAATCAAAAACAACACTCCGCCATAGCCAACAAACGCGGCCTGCAACCCCATCACCTGCTCTCGCTTGGGGCCGAGATAGTAGTCGGCAATCAGAGCTGTCGCCGTAGTCATAATCGCCGCCACCGCCAGCCCCAAAAAAGCCCGCCCGACCAGCAAACCAGGCAAAGAGCTGAGAACCAACCCTGAGCCGCCCGCTGTGCCATAGAGCAGCGTCGCCGCCACCAGTAACGGCTTCCGACCAAAGCGGTCAATGATGATCCCCACAAAGGGAGCGGAAAGCGCGGTAAACAGGGCGGGCATGGTCAGCATCAGCTTGACCCAAAACGCCGCATTGGGCACTTCGCTAAAGAATGCTTCAATTTGAGGCAGGGCCGGGGAAATAGTCGCCCCAGCCATGACGGTCATGGTGCTAACCAGCAGCAATGTGATCAGTTGAGGCATGGGTTAACTCACGATAATGAGCGGTTGAGTTTGGTGGCTACCGTCACTAATTCTTGAGCCAGCCCCTCGACATCGGCCAACTGCCGCTCGTCTTTGAGTAAGCCCTGGTCATCAAACACTTGATACGCGTTTGGAATAGCTTTTTGACGAGGAATGACCAGGGTGCCAATACCGTCTAAGATGGCTCGCACATGCACAAGCCCGCGCAGCCCCCCGAGGCCGCCGGGAGAAGTCGCCATCAGAGCCGCCACCTTACCCTGAAAGCAGGCGAGGCGAGGCAATTCTGACGTAGGCCGAGAGGCCCAGTCAATCGCATTTTTTAATAATGGTGTAATCGAGCCATTGTATTCAGGACAAGCAATTAAAAATCCCTGATGGCTGCTCAGCAAAGCTTGGAATTGGCGCACTGATTCCGGTAGCCCGTCTTGCGCTTCTAAATCTTCATTGAAGAGAGGCATTGGATAGTCTAAAAAGTCGAGATAGGTGACTTCTGCCCCTGCTGATTTAGCGGCTTCAGCGGCAATTTTAACGAGCTTTTTATTGAACGATTCAATCCGGGAACTCCCAGCAAACGCCAAAATTTTTATCGGTTGAGACATCGTTACTCTCCTGTGAACGGTCACGTTAAAAACACTTGACAATATCTATTTGAAATCTATTTGAACCAGGTCTGCTGTAGCGCTTTCATATCCCAATCTGCGAGGGAGGCAGCCGCATCGTAGGTGCTTTGTAAAAAGCTCAACAGTTTCTGGTCAGGATGATTCGCCGTTCGCACGGCCTCGTAAGGCAAAATAAATTCTCCTAATGACGAGTTAAAGAATGCCTCTTCTGGCTGAACAGGAAACTCTGCAAACCCTGCCGGGGTGGGGTAAGCGTAGGCGTAATAGGCGGGATACCCTAATCCGGTTCCTGGCCAAAATCCGGCACTGCTGACTTCCTGGTTATAGGCTTCTCTCGCCACCTCATCGGGCAGGTTGGGCACACCGCCGGGATGCTCTGGCGCAGGCCGACCCGAAAACCGCGTCACGGCCAGGTCAAAGCTACCCCAGAAGAAATGGACAGGACTGACTTTGCCGCAAAAGTGAGACCGAAATTCTTGGAAGACGCGATCGCTCTGCAACAGCACCCGCCAAAACCGCTGCGCCGCCGCCCCGTCATAGCTGGCGTGGGTATCGTCTTGGTCAAAAGCGATCGGATCAGGAATTTCATTGGGCAGGGTATTGATCACAACGGCAATCTCTAACTCTTGCAATGCCTGCATCACAGCCTGATAAAAATCCGCCACTGAGCGAGGCCGCAGATCCACGGTTTTGCTGTGACCTTCAGACGTGGCAATCCATAGGTGGTGATTTAGAAAATCAAAATCAATCTGAAACACCCGATTGCCGTAGGGAATATTACTCGTCGTCAGACCGCGAGTGGTGAGGTACATCGGCACATGCCAGGAATGGTTAATCCACGGGGTTTGTACCAGGCGGATTTTGCCGATAATTTGTGTCCACAGGTGCAAGGTTGTACAGGTATCTTGCCAGTCGTCTAAATTCAGTTCGGGCCAGGGATTTTGGATCATTGTTTTGGAGTCAAAACAGACGTTTTGAGCAGCAGTGATTGAGTGTAGAACCGTTAATAGAGAAGTTCAAGACTTCGGGCTGGGAGACGAGCGACGACCCCAGGGCTTTAAGACAGAGATCGCAATAATAATTAAAAGACAGATTCCCTGGGTTATCCCGCCCCAAATCACGGCATGGGCATCTAAGACATAGAGAGGATCTTCTAGTGCCTTCAGACGTTCTGCTTCAGAAATTGCAGTAATGGCATTCGTCCACGGACCCAGCCAGAAAGTCCCAAACACGATCAGAGAAACGGTCAAAAACCATTTGGTGATTACCCAGTAGTGTTTCACAAACCCCCAACTTGTTAGCCAAGACAGAAAAAAGCCCGTTAGCAGCGACAGTGTTGCAGCCGGAATAATCACAAAATCATCCAGAAATTTGGCCATTTCATTGACGGCATACAGGGCATCGCCATTGGTTGCGTGGACATTCCTAAGACCCATGATGACTAGGCAAAGAGCTGTACCAAACCAAATGCTTGCGAAGGCAACGTGGGCAGAAATCAACCAGTTCTTCTGTTTGACGTTTAGCTTAAACGCTTTTTGGGATGCCGTGTCTGTAGTTGAAGTCATAGATAAAAAACAGGAGAATATTAAACCGACAAGCAGCGCAATTGGCTAAGAATTCGCTTGGACTACAACAGGATAATCACTGTAAACATGGGGCTCGACCCTCTCAATTGCCGCCCAAAATGCCTGATCGTGAAGGTCTTGAAACCGGGGATTTTGCTTGAGGCTGGCAAGAGCCTCAGCTGTTTTCCAGTGGGCGATCGCCGTAACTTTACTGCCGTCGTCACTTCTCAATAGGTGGGCATCCACAAATCCCGGCTGCACCTTCACCACTTCGGCATAAACCTGCTGAATACGGTCAAACGCGGCCTGCTGGCAACCTGGTTTGATCGTGAACACGTTGATGAAGGTAATCATGCAGAGTTTCCTCGACGCTTCTAGAATTCGATGGCCTCAGGCAATAGCGCTAACATTGATTTCAGCTCAATAGGTCGCTGAAACCATCGCAGCCATCATCTTTTCCAGCCCTTTAGGATCAGACTGAAGTTGCGCGGCCATTTGCTGTGCTTGCTCACCGGGATACACATCTTCCGTGCCGTCTATGACTGCCTGTAGTGCCGCTTGAGCCACTGCCGCCGGAGCCACTTTAGGCGGTGGAAAGTCTTTGCTACCACGGGTATCGACCGTTCCTGGCATTACACCAACGACCAGGGTCTGTTGAGCCGCTAGCTCGGCACGAATGCCCTGGGTCATGAGATATACCGCAGCTTTAGACGCACCATAGGAGGCATTGAGGGGAAAGTTGACTCGCCCCAAAATGCTGATCATGTTGATCATTGCCCCGCCACCGTTGGCTTGCAGAATGGGGGCAAAGGCTCGACACATCGCCAGGGTGCCGAAGTAGTTGACGTTGATTTCGGCTTGGGCGGCTGAGAGATCAGGGGCTGAGATAAAGCCCTGCTTCAGACCAATTCCGGCATTGTTGATCAGCAGGGTTACGTCTGGGCAGGCTGCCGCTGCCGCTTGTACCGACGATTCATCGGTGATGTCTAACGCAACGGGCAAGATGCGTTGCGGATCGCTGGCTACAATCTCGGCTAATGAGCTGGTTTTTCGAGCGCCAGCGTAGATCCGTGCGGCTCCTGCCGTTCTCAAAGCCTCAATGTAGTATTGGCCAATGCCGCCGTTGGCCCCGGTCACCAGAGCGGTGCAACCTTTGATTTGCATGGGTTTCTTAGCGCTAATGTTTGCGAGTGTCAGAACGATAGATGCTGTACTATTTACATTACTTTTGAAACGATGATTAAAAAACCTGCTCAAATGAAACTCACTATTCCAAAAACGGAACAATGATGGAGATGCCAGATCTCAACTCCCTAGTGGTTTTTGCCCAGGTGGTGAAGCAGGGCAGTTTTGTCGGGGCAGCTCGGCGGCTCAATCTGCCCAAAGCCACGGTAACTCGCCGCATTCAGCAGCTCGAAGATACGCTACAGGTCAAGCTGCTAGAGCGATCGACGCGGGTGGTGCGACCGACAGAAATTGGCCGGGTCTACTACGAATATTGCGATCGCATCGTCACCGAAATTGAAGAAGCCAATACCGCCATTGCAGCCCAGCAAGCCGAACCAACGGGCATTCTCCGCATCAGTGCTCCCAGCGCTTTTACGCAACTATTTATCAAAGATCTGATTCCTCAGTTTTTGAGCTGCTATCCCCAGATTCAACTGATCCACAGAATTGATAATCAGCCGATCAACCCGCTCCGGGACGGCTTTGATATTTCGATTCGGGTGGGGTTGCTCGAAGACTCCCTGCTGAGAATTCAGCCGTTGGGCGAAGCAACCCTAGGGTTATTTGCAAGCCCGACCTATTTAGCCGCACACCGGGTTCCCCAGGCTCCTGCCGATCTGGTCGATCACGACACGATCGCCACGGGTACATCCAACACCCCAAGCTGGACTCTGTTTAACCAAGATCAGAGGGCGGCGATCGCCCTATCGCCCCGATGCATCATCAATGACCCAACCCTGGCCTTTTCGCTGGCGGTCTCTGGGGTGGGTATTGGTCTACTGCCCACCTTTTTGTGTAGAGAAGCGATTCAGTCGAAGCAGTTGGAGCCCGTTTTACCCGACTGGCTCGGCGCGAAGGTGCCCCTTAATGCCATTTTTCCAACGACACGGGAGCGATCGCCAAAGGTCAAAGTCTTTCTCCAGTTTTTAAAGGAACGACTGAGTCTTTAATTGAATGTTTGAGAAACTCAATAAACAGGCGAACCTTGAGCGGCACATAGGCACGGGACGGATAAACGAGCCAAGCCGCAGAGTTAAAGTCCGTTGCTGTCACCGCATAATCTGGAAACACATTCACGAGAGTACCCACCTGTAGATCTGCGGCAATGAGCCAGTTTGGCAGCAGTGCTAAACCCATGCCCGCGATCGCACAGTGCTGAAGGGCGATCGCACTAGAAATTACGGTCTTAGATGTATGGTTTTGATAGGGCGATCGCTTCACTCACCATTTCCAATACACATATCGCCAATACGCATACAGTCCACTTTCGCATGAATTGATATGAATTGAGGAAATCGCTAGACCGCATCGACCCAGACGCGCATCTCCGTCAGGTCGAGAGAGCCAAATTGAGTGGCAAGCGCCACATCAGCCGCATCACGGCCATAGGCGATCGCAATTCGATTGCCCCGGCGCTCTTTTTGGGTTGCATCAAAGATATACCAGTGATTGCCCACAAATGCCTCAAACCAGGCGTGTAAATCCATGGGGTCGAGCTGATATAAATAGCCCACCACCATACGAGCCGGGATGCTTAAGCTGCGACATAGGGCAATGCCTAAATGGGCAAAATCACGGCAAACCCCAACCTTAGTTTCTGCGGTTTCTACAGCAGAAGTAGACGGATTACTCGTGCCATATTCATACTGAAGCGTTTCTTGAATCCACCACCGAATAGCATTGACTTGGTCATAGCCCGGTTCTACATCCGCCACAATGTCATTGGCCAGATCGCCTAAGCAATCAGACTGGCAATATCGGCTGGGGAGTAGGAACTGTAACACCGATTCAGGCAAGTCTTGCACCGGAATAAACGGTGCGCCAGGGCTGACATCAATCTGGTCGGGGGCTTCAACTTCAACGGTGGTATTGATCTCAATCTTTCCCTCAGGCACCACTAACCGCTGGCAGAGGTTGCCATAGCTGTCGGTATACTCCACCACTGGAATCGGAGGCGTGAGGATATATTCTTCCTTCACAACCCACTGACCCAAGCCGCTGCGAGGTCTGAGCATTAAGATCAGAGGGGTAGGGGCGATCGCCGAAAATGAGAGATGACATCCAGCACTCAAGCGCATAATGGTTTAACCTCTTCAAAAAGTTCCCCGTCTTGACGCATTATTGCAGCCTTACGAGCAGAAATTGAGTTTGGGAACGTTTTGGGTTGAACGGGGCGGATTGGCATGTCCGTGCAAAGCACCGATCGCGCCGCCTGTAGGGTCAGCACCCATGCACCCTTGCGAATAGCGGATACACAAAAGCGGGCACGGGCGGCGCAAGATGCACCTCCAGCAACTCCGCCGACCATCAGGATGCGCTTTGGGGCGGTGGTCATGAATGATGGATGTCCTGGATTGAGAGGTCAATAGGCAAGGAGACAAGAGCAGATTATGGGATGACGCACTGGCCCCCTTATTACCCTGACTGCTTCACGGTCATTTGAGACACTGCTTCTCTTAACGGGTGCGATGTGTGAAAGCTTTGGCGATTTTGTACCAATACAAACGTGGCCACAACTAGCAGAAAGTAGCCAAAGGATTTTTGTAGCTTTTGGGCAGAAACATAGCGAGCGAGATAGGCACCGGGGAGAGTTCCTAGGCTGGCGGCAAAAATGAACGATATGATTAGGTGCCAATCGAGGTCAACATGCCCCAAATAGCCCAGAAACCCCGTGATCGAGTTGGCAATAATGATCAGCAGAGACGTGCCGATAGCCTGTTTCATCGGTAACTTGGCCAGCAAGACCAGCGCCGGAACAATCGCAAAGCCGCCGCCCACACCCACCAGGCCAGTCAAGATACCCACAGCCAACCCTTCACTCAAAAGCCAGAGCCAGCAGTATTTACAAACAGGTTTAGGATAGGCAGCTAGGGGATTGTCTGGCTGCACTGGTCGGGTACTGCGGTAAATCATAAACCCGGCTGCTAGCAGCATGACGACGGCAAACAGCAGCATTTGAAAGGTTTCGGAGACCACGGGTAAGGTCGCAATCTTTGCGCCCGTGAACGTCCCTACCATGGTGGCGGAGCCAAAGACCAGTGCCGTTTTGAGATTGACATTGCCAGCTCGCCAGTGGGGAACCAATCCCAATAGGCTGACGGTTCCCACAATGATCAGCGTCATGGCGATCGCCGACTTGGGGGCGACCCCCATGACATAGACCAGTACCGGCAGCGCCAGCACTGAGCCGCCCCCACCCAACAGCCCCAGGCTGAGGCCAATTCCCCCGGCCAGCACTAGGCCCATGATCCAGGGCATCAGTATTGGCTCCGCTGGTTGTAGGGCAACTGAGCCAGCAGCATACCCAACATGCAGGTGTCTGTTACCCCCGCAAACGTCAGCCCTGCCCCCACAAACCCGCTCAGCAGCAGAAACCAGGGAGAGACTAATGCGCCCAAGACGGTTCCAGTCAGCACCAGGGAGCCCGCCACAATTTGCACCTGACGCATCAGGCTGATCGGAGCATTCCGGTTCATGACGGTGGCATATCCCTTCTCTTTCCAAGCGCCAATACCGCCAGAAAGATGCGCTACAGATTCAAACCCGGCATCAAACAGCTTTTGGGCGGCGATCGCCGATCGGCTGCCTGAGCGACAATACAGCACCAGTTGCGTATCATCTGTTTGGGGAATTTTGCGGGGATCGAACTGAGACAGCGCCACCAGAGTCGCCCCAGGAATATGCTCTCCAGCAAACTCCCCCGGTTCGCGCACGTCAATGAGTGTGACCGATTGCTGCTCTAAACCCTGTTTCAGAGTTTGAGCGTCCACCGTATGTAGCTGGTTCAAACGAGTAGCTGACATTTAAAATTCTCCGAATAGCAAAGCAAAGTATTGATCACGAACCCTCGACTCGACCGACTAAGCCGCCAAAACTTTCCCACAGCGCTCATTGGCAGGCACGGCTTCCGCAATTTTTTGCGGATTGGGCAGGTTCAGAGAGGCCATGAACCGGATGAATTCTTGCCGACTGCGTCCCACAAAGCGAGGATTCCACTGCTTCTCTTCACCAATCGTGGAAACAGTACGTCCTCGATAGTCATGCCCTGGATATACCAGGGTGCTATCTGGCAGGGTAAATAACCGTTGGGTAACGACATCGTAGAGCGTTCCGGCATCGCCACCCTGGAAATCGGTACGCCCACAGCCGCGAATCAACAACCCGTCGCCCGTCAGCAGGTGAGTGCCGTTGACCCTATAGGCCATGTGGCTGTCGGTATGCCCCGGAGTGGCGATCGCCTCAACCCGCACAGATCCCAACTGCAACACCTCTCCATCCCGAATAAACCGATTGGCACAGGCGGCTTGGGCATGGTCTGGGACAATCCCTTCGCATCCGGTTGCCTCTCTCAGATGCGCTGTTGCGGTAATGTGGTCGGCATGAATATGGGTTTCTAGGCAATGTTTCAGCGTCAATCCCAGTTCAGCCAACAGTTGGCGATCGCGCTCCACCTGTTCCAACACCGAGTCAACCAGGATGGCAGTCTTAGCCTCTAGATCGGCGATCAGGTAAGTATAAGTGCTGGTTTCGGGATCAAACAATTGGCGAAAGAGCATAGTAGTTTTACCTTCAGCGGTTAAAGCAAAGACTAAAACAGAAGCCTATACCTTTCATTAATTTACTATATAGTTATATAAAAGGTCAAGCATTTAATTGACCACAGTTTAGGTAAGATAGTTATATAGTCCACCCTTACAACACAGTCGTACTCGTTTCTCGATCTATGGCCTTACCTCCTTCTGCCCTGGCTCCCGTGGCCGATTACTTCAAAGTTCTGTCTGAGATCAGCCGCTTGCAGGTGCTGTGCTCTTTGAAGTCAGGCTCGAAGAATGTCACCGAAATTATTGAAGAGACTGGCCTGGGGCAAGCCAATGTCTCCAAGCACCTGAAGATTTTGGCCCAGGCCGGGATCGTCTCCCGCACCCCCCAAGGCGTCAGCGTCTATTACGAAATTGCCGAACCGTTCATTTTTGAGCTGTGTGAACTGGTGGGCGATCGCCTCTCCCTGCGATTAGAAGCCCAGTCTCAACAGCTCAAGCAGTTGGAAGGGTTACGACGAGCTGAAACCGTTGGGGCAAAAAGCAAGGGTTCCTAATCCCTTCGCTGCAAAGTCAGTCGGCCAAATTCTCAGGCCGTAGATTTGGGCTTTATATTCTGCGGCGATTTTGGCGATCGCCAAAATCGCGCCTATGGCCCTACATCCTTTGTCCAGCCTTAGCCCGTGGCCCCATGGATGCGCTACAGCAGGTATCCATGGGGTCGCCTTTTTGGCTCAAGCCGTTACAGAATGTTAAACCCTTTTTTCTTTTCAAACTATATAACTCTATAGTGTTATGGTTTCTTTGTTGAAGCGTGAGAGGCTGCAATGCTGAGGTCACTCAACGGTAATCTAGGCTACCGGGTGGTCGAAGCAAACAGTCGAGAACTGCGGCTCAATCCCCCCAGGGAAGAATCTTGGTGTTAGATCAGTCCACGATCTGTTCTGGTCAGTGACTAAAAAGTATTCCTCTTTCTATGAGGTAATTCTCTGTCTGGCTATGGTCTAAAGACCTTGGTATGACTATCGTCAGCTTATTTGGGAAATAGACATTTTTGTGGGTGTGCGCCGCGCGCCCACAAAAATGTTCTGAGGCTACTGGCTGTCGCTATAGACAAGGCGTTATCAGATTTTTGATGAAACAAGGTAACCGCAACACCAGTGTTTGACCTCAATCAGAATTAGTTTATGGAGAATCCATGGATCTTTTATCAAATACCGTTGCACTCTCGCGAATGCAATTTGCGCTAACGGCCATTTTTCACATGCTGTGGCCCGTTTTGACGACGGGCATGGCCATTTACCTAGTCATTGTGGAAGGGCTCTGGCTCAAGACGCGCAACCCCGACTACTACCGCCATGCTCGCTTCTGGTCAAAACTCTACGTGCTCAACTTTGGCATTGGGGTGGCCTCGGGGCTGCCGATGGAGTTTCAGTTTGGCACCAACTGGGCCCCGTTCTCAGAGGCGGTGGGCGATTTCTTTGGCAGCATCCTGGGCTTTGAGGGGGCGATGGCCTTCATGCTAGAGGCGGGGTTTCTAGGCATTATGCTGTTTGGCTGGGGGCGGGTACACCCAGTGATTCACTACCTCGCGACGATCATGGTGGCCTTTGGGGCCAACCTATCGACCTTCTGGATTTTGGTGGCCAACTCTTGGTTGCAGAGTCCGGCGGGGGGCGAGATGGTCAACGGCAAGTTTATTGTCAGCGACTATTTTCAGGCGATCGCCAACCCCTTCATGGTCAAGAGCGTATCGCACATGTTCTTTGCCACCCTGGAAACCTCACTGTTTGTAATTGGTGGCATTAGCGCCTGGTACATTCTCAAAAACCGTCAGCAGGCGTTCTTTAGCCAATCGCTCAAAATTGTATTGGCCGCCGCTGTCGCCGTTACACCACTGCAAATTTACATCGGCCACCTCAGTGCTGAGCAGGTGGCTCACTACCAGCCCACCAAACTGGCCGCCATGGAAGCCAAGTGGGATACCAGCCCCGCCGGACAACCCGCCGACTGGAGTCTGCTGGCGATCCCCGATGAGGCCACCCAGACGAATAAATGGGAAATCACCATTCCCAACGGGTTGGGCTACGTTTTGGAATTTAAGAAAAATCTGTCTGAGCCAGTGTTGGGGCTGAAGGAGTGGGTGCCGAGCGATCGCCCTCGCATGGTGGGGCTAATCTACTATGCGTTCCGCATTATGAGCGGTATTGGCTTCTTTTTGGCTGGGCTGATGCTGTGGAGCATCTTGCAGTGGCTCTTGGGAAATCTCTCGACCGAAAAGATTAGCCAGCAAACATGGCTGCTGCGCACCTGGATTTTTGCCGCCCCGTTGGGCTACATTGCCGTGGAGTCGGGCTGGATTGTCCGCTGCGTAGGACGGCAACCCTGGACTCTATACGGCCAAATTCGCACCGCCGATGCTGCTTCTCAAATCCCGGCCAGCAATGTGCTGACGTCGCTGACCCTGTTTGCGGTGGTGTACTCGATCCTGTTTGTCGCGACCCTATACTTTGGCAGCCGGATCATCCGTCATGGCCCCAATCTAGAGCTGCCCGTGCCAAGGCTAGACAATCAAACGGCGGTGGAGACCGAACCCGCTACCTTCGTGCCTGATCAACGTCCGCTCGAAGCCCAACAGTAAAGTCCAACAGTAGGTCATTGATATGGACGCATTAGTACATTTTTTGCCCCAGGTTTGGTTCGTTATTCTGGCTCTATTCCTCTTTCTCTACGTTATGCTCGATGGGTTTGATTTGGGGGTAGGCATTCTCTCGCTCACCAGCTCCGACGAAGAGCGGCGCAGTCTCTTGATGACTAGCCTGGGCAATATTTGGGATGCCAATGAAACCTGGCTCGTGCTGATGGGTGGAGCCTTATTTGGAGCTTTTCCCCTGGCCTATGGCACGATCCTCAGCGCCCTGTACATTCCCATTTTTATGATGCTGTTTGGGCTAATTTTTCGGGCGGTGGCCTTTGAATTCCGGGAGCACTCTAACCGCAAACTGCTGTGGAATTTTGCCTTTGGGGCGGGAAGTTTCCTCGCAGCCCTGGGCCAGGGGTTTGCCCTCGGCAGCGTGATTGAAGGGATTGCAGTCGATGAGGCTGGTCACTTTATCGGCTCTACCTGGGATTGGCTCGACTGGCGATCGCTCCTGGTGGCCCTAACCCTGATTCAGGGCTATGTGCTAATTGGCTCCACCTATTTGATTTTAAAAACCGAGGGAGACCTACAAAAAACTCATTACCGGACAGCTAAGCTGGCTGCGACTACAACCCTAATCGGGGCAGTTTTAATTACTATTGCTACGCCCATTTTTTATCAGGCAGCGCGGACTCGGCTATTTAGCCCGCCTCTGGTCTATATCTTTGCGGTAATTCCGGTGCTCGGTGTAGTGCTGGTTGGACTGTTATTGCGCAGCCTGAATCGAGAGGAAGAAGCCACTCCTTTTATCTGGACAATTTTGATCTTTTTGCTCACCTTTATTGGTCTAGGGCTGATTGTGTTTCCCTACATTATCCCCACCCAGATCACCATCTACCAGGCGGCAGCAGCCTCCAGCGCCTTGGTGTTTATGCTCACCTTTATTGGGGTGCTAATTCCGATCATGCTGTTCTACAACATCTACAACTATGTGGTATTTCGCGGCAAGGTGGCGGGCAGCGCCTACGGCGAATAGGGGCATCAAACGGGGCATCAAACAGGATTCACGATTATTTGCGATCTCATCACCGTTATCAACCATTGGCGATCGACCGCACGAAATCGACCGCACGGAGTAGAAGGGGCGAAATATTTTTATGGTTAGCCTCGTCTGGGGCACCCATGCGTTGCCCCTCTATTAGAAGTTGTTGAGTCAGGTCACTAGTACTGGCCTGACTCAATAGCGGCAGCTCAAAGCGGCCCTGCCGTTGGTCTTGGGCCCTAGACTTCAATTATTAAAAACAACGGGACTTACGTACAACTTGCCTAAGCCTGAATAAACTCGTTGAAAGGGTGGGCGCGACGAGCCCACCCTTTCAACAAACTGCGTAAGTCCTGAACAAGTGCCTAAATCTTGCAATGTCTGGTGCGCAGTTAACGAAGAAATAAGGGATTTTATGATGAGCTGTGGCTGTTGACTTACTGGTCGGAAGCCAAGGTGAAGGAGATAAGTTTTTCTAGAAAACTTTGCAATTTATTGAATTTTGGAGTATCTAAAGTTGAGGGCTATAGTAATGAGATGCGAAGGGTGCTGTGGTTATTGTTAGAGGAATGAAATTATGGGAACGGCACTAAAGCCCTATCAAGAGCCTTATCAAGATTTTGATGGGCAGCAGCGACAGCCCGTGAGCTTTGATGTGGCTGTAGACGTGGTTAACCCTCAGCCTGTGTCGTTACCGATTCAGCCTCGCACGGCGCATTATCCCCTTGTGCATCAACCTCTGCCGCGTTCGCGTCCATCATCTGCTCGGCTTCAGCCTCAAATTTCTGTATCTCGTCAGGGTAGATTACCTCAGCCGCAGTTGCAGCTTCAACCTCAGCTTAGGGTGATGTCTGCGGTCGTTCCTGCCCATGCTCCTTTAGATTTGCCAGAGCCACGCCGAGGGGTGGTTAAGCCTCTTCCAAAAGCTCGAATGCAGCCTCGCTGGCTCACTCAATTGCGGATTGCTCAGAGATGTTCAACCGTTGTGGCAACCGGGCTGGTCGCGGCTGCGTTAGTCATCTACGGAACGACAGTCTATACTCAGCAACGTTGGGGAAACCAGTACAGTGAGCTGAATCAGGCAGAGAAAGAGCGATCGCTCATGGACGCTTTTGGCGGATCTCTAAAGCAAAACTATGCAGAACAGGCCAGCCAGCCTGGTTCGCCGCTGAGTGGGCAGCCGACTCCTCAGTACAAAATTCCGCTTGAACCTGAAAGTTTAAGACCTCTGATCGAAATCCCTCCTGAAGAGCCGACCGTGGATCAGCCGCATAATTTTCCTAAGGGCTACTAGAGATTAGCGCCTCTGGGGGCGCTAATCTAAGGGGATGCTAGGCAGAGATTTTGAGGCTTAGGTTTTCAACGGATTACTCATACTTATAGAGACGTTATAGAGACGTTGGGAACATACGCTAGGAAGATACGTTAGGAAGATAGATATTTTCAGCAAAGTAGCTTCATTTTGTTGAAGATTTTAGAATTGGAATAGGCGTATTTAGGCCATGGATGACCGATATTATCTGAGGCGAGGGCGGCCTGGGCGACCCAGCTACAGCAAAGGAAGGGCTGCTTCTGCCAAGCGACAGTCTCGATATCAGATGCGGCGATCGCTCGCTTCGCTGCCCCAAGATATTCGGGGACGGCTGGTGTTGGTATGGCTAACCCTGATGGTCGGCATTTTAGGGCTGCTGCTGCATATTTTTAGGCTACAGATTATTGATGGGGCAAAGCTGAGTCAGCAGGCTCAAGGGCAGCAGTCTACGGTGACGACACCTTTTGTGCCTCGTCATGCGATTGTTGACCGTAAGGGAAATGCCCTCGCAATTGATCAGCCCGTTTATACTCTCTACGTTCACCCTCAGATGTTTAAGACTGAGGCCGAGCTAATCGCCACACAGCTCTCGCCACTGGTTGATCAGTCGGTAGATGAGCTGCTTCAGTTGTTTGGCACATCAGAGAGTGGTATTCGCATTGACGATCGCCTCAGCCGAGGAACGGCTCAAGAAATCTTCAACCTTAGTATTGATGGCCTAGATTTGGAGCCTCATCAGCAACGGTACTATCCTCAAGACAGTCTTTTTTCTCACATCGTAGGGTTTGTCAATGTCGATCGTGAGGGGCAGGCTGGAGTTGAGTATGTGCTACAAGATCAGCTTGAGCGCCCGGTTGAGCGTCTGATTCTCAATCGCACGGGGCAGGGTAATGTTTTGCCAGAAGGTGTACCAGAATCAGCGATTCAGCACGATGATTTACAGCTGCGGCTGACGGTAGATACTCAGCTCCAGCGCATGGTGAAAGAACGACTGCACGTTGCCCTTGATCAGTATTCGACGGATCGGGGGACGGTGATTGTGATGGATGCGAATACGGGCGAAATTCGGGCGATGGTGACTGAGCCAACGTTTGACCCCAACATCTATTTTGAGATGGATATGGAGAATCTCAGCAACTGGGCCGTGAGTGGGCCAGTTGAGCCCGGTTCTACGTTTAAGCCCGTCAATGTGGCGATCGCCCTAGAAAGCGGCAAGCTTCAACCTGAACAAAGCTTTTATGATGGCGGCTTTATTGAAGTTGGGGGCTGGACGATTAAGAATGCCGATGTCGAGTATGGCGGTCATGGGCAGGTCAGCGTCACTGACATCCTCAAATATTCTAGCAACGTGGGTATGGTGCAAATCATGCAGTTGCTGGAGGCTGACGACTATTACACTTGGCTCAAACGATTGGGCCTTGGAGAACTCAGCGGAACTGATCTGCCGTTTGAGTCACCGGGTAATCTCAAACCTCGAAGCGACTTTAACAATACTCGGGTAGAACGGGCCACGACTGCGTTTGGGCAAGGGTTTACGATTACCCCCATTCAAACAGTTCAGCTGCATGGGGCGATCGCCAATGGCGGCACTTTGGTGACACCCCATGTCGTTCAGGGGCTTTATGATGAAGACGGTCAGGTGCGGTGGCGACCCGAACGCCCTCGACCTGAGACTTTATTTAGCGAAGAGACCTCACGAACTGTCTTAGAAATGATGGAGGTCGTGGTTCAAGAAGGGACGGGAAAAACAGCCCAAATTCCTGGCTATCGGATCGCGGGCAAAACAGGGACGGCTGAAAAAGCGAGCACCAGCGGTGGATATGACACGGTCAATAAGATCACCAGTTTTGTTGGGGTTTTTCCGGTCGATTCGCCTCGCTATGTGGTGATGGCCTCCATCGATAGCCCAAGGGGCAGCAATCTGTTTGGCTCAACAGTCGCTGCACCAATCGTAAAATCGGTGATGGAATATCTGATTGCTCAGGAGGCTATTCCGCCTAGCTCGCAATAGCTCTAGTCCGTAATGGAATGGAGCAGCTCCCTTATGTCATGCGGAGCGCAGATTGCTCAAAACTGGCTGTCGCTTCCAGGGTCGCCGGAACGTCAAAAAGCGCCTCGGCGATCGCCACTGAAAAGGTGAAGGTGTCGAGACCTTCAGCAGAAAGGTAGGCCAAATCTTCGACATGACGAATGCTAGCGGTGAGAATGCGGGTCGAGCTTTGAATGCCGTCAAGCGATCGCTGCATCGCAGAGAGTTCTTCTCGACCGTCTAACCCCATGTCATTAATGCGCCCCAGGTAAGGCGCAACGTATTCAGCCCCCAAGGCAGCAGCGATAAGGACTTGCTGGCGGGCATATACGGCAGTCATCGTAATGCGGATACCCTGGGCGGCCAGTCGGGCAGCAGCGGCTGTACCCGTGCGCGTAATCGGCACTTTGACCACGATGCGGTTATCAATGGCGGCCAGGTGTTGTCCGGTGATGACCAGGTCATCTTCTGTTGCGCCCCAGGTTTGCATTTGCACTTCCTGGGCTCCTAGCTGAAAGGCACGGTGAGCCAGACCCGTCAAGTTCTCAACGGAACATTGCTGACCCGCTCGCTCCAGCAAAAGTGGGTTTGAAGTGACCCCGTAAAAAATACCTGTGGGTAGCCAATCTGCCCACCGATCAGGATCTGCGGTGTCGAGGTAAAGCCGAAGATGGGGCGGAGAAGAAGGCAAGGGTGCCATGAAGAAAGGGCGATCGCAACTGCCCGACTATCCTATCAAATCCTTGTCAGCGCTCCTTTTTTCCGCTCACTTCTTTTTTTTCGCGCGAGCGCGGCGTTCATTCGCCACGCTGGAGGAATGACTGACAGGAAAGCCGAGAGACTTAATAACTTGGTAACGACGCTGCTCTTCTAGGTTTTTGAGTTCTGTGTAGTCAACCCAGTGAATGCAGTCTACGGGGCAGGTATCCATGGCTTCTTGAATGAGATCTTCGGAATCGCCATCTTGACGCACGACACGCGATCGCCCATGTTCTGGCTCAATGTAAAACGTGTTGCGAGCCACATGAGCGCAGTGCTTGCAGCCAATGCAGGTGACCTCATCGACATAAACGCCCCTCTGACGCAGTTGTCCACCCAACTCAGGTTCAAAGCCTGTGCGATCGGGAGACTCGCGTAAATTGCCGCCCAGCTCTGGCTCGAAGCCAGTTTGCTCAGAACCAGGGATTGGGGTCAGATCGGAAGCGGTGATGTCAGAAGACATAAGCAAGGTGTGATGGTGTGCAAATTAAAAAAACAGTCCGCGATCGCCAACAAGCAACCACGGACTGCTACAAAACACGGATTTGGAGTCAAGCTGTGGCGTTGAAGCAATTCGATAACACTGCTGCGCGATCGCCTTGCCCAAACCGTTGGTTTAAGCTCCCCAGCGTTGCAGCACTAGCCGCACAGAACCGTCGTCATTGCGCTGCTGCTTCGCAACTTGGAACCCTTGCTCAGCCGTAGCCGCAACAACTGTTTTGCAGGCGTAGCCTTGGGTAATGCGGTTTAAGAACCCTTCTACCGAGAGGGGCTGCTTCCAATATTGCAAATCAGCGACCAACTCATACTGTGACTCATTCCAGCGAAAGCCGATGTCATAGCCATTGTCTTGCTCGATCGCCAGATCGGCTGCAAAGGTTTGACCACGATATCCTCGCACATCAACAGGCCCCGATTTCCAATCGATGCCGTTGTCACTCAAGACTGATTTGAGCGTGTCTAAGTTACGAATCTGGGTTTTGATCTGACTAAAGTGTGACATGGGTATTAGCTAGCGATATCTAGACAGAATGGGATCAATATCAATCAACAATCGACACTTGGTGTGAAGCCTTTGCTTAGGGTGAAGCCTTTGCTTAGGGTGAAGCCTCTACCACTCGCTATAGGTCGTCTGCGCTGCAACAGAGGATTCAGTAGAATTGGAGACCTGTGCAAAATATTCTGAAGTTTTCTCTTGCCGTAAAACACAGCCGAGCTGCTCTTCGATCTTTTTGGTCACTTCAGCGCAGGAATTGCCCTTAATGCCTGTGACTGTTTCCTCAACTCTGCCGTCGGGGTGAATGATAAACTCAAGGGTTTCCATGATATTGGCTGGAAGATCCGTAAATATTGGAAGATCCGTAAGGACAGATAAAGTGCTGGCTGCCATGAACAGGGCGATCGCCTTATTCTCGAAAATTCGGCCTTGCCAACTTCACCTTTGGTAATTTTTGTCCTTAAAAGTACACAAAGCTCGGAGTTAGCATCTCGTTATTTGTAAGTTTCCCTTAATATCACGGTTCAGTCAAGGTTGTGTCACCGGAGGTTCCAAATTTTCTAGTGGAGCGCGATCGCCTTTTGGATAGGATAACAACGCTGCGAGTCGTGAGTGTCTCTCGAAAATCTCCTCAACTGGAATTCATATAAAAGCCTGGAATTCACATAAAAGAAAAAAGGCATGGGGTTTGCTCGACAGTCTGCCTCAGACCCTGTTCGATGTAGATGCTACACCAGGAAGCGTTACACAATGAAATAATTATTCAATCTTCTTTTTGATTCCCCCGACGTGATGAAGGCGGACTTGG
The DNA here is from genome assembly GCA_049647405.1 of Elainellaceae cyanobacterium. Lineage (GTDB taxonomy): Bacteria > Cyanobacteriota > Cyanobacteriia > CAKZMO01 > CAKZMO01 > CAKZMO01. The sequence continues at coordinate 40,401 of JBARXP010000319.1, forward strand.
AACTTGAAGGTAATAATGGGTCAGCTTGAACTGAAACCCTCGATATGCCGTATTCGATGACCCATCCGTGAGCTATATGTGGACAGCAAAACTCTATCGACGAATTGCAGCGATCGCCCTAGGGGTGCTGATGTCTGTGATGATCACAAGCAAATTTTCGGCGATCGCCCAAGATTCTGCTCCGTCTGGCAACACTGCGGGTGAATCTGAGGAGGTCACAGACTCTGACCCCAACCCAGAATCGACGGAATCAGATAGTGAACCCGCCCAATCTCCGCTGCCTGATGGATTGGGCGTAGATCTGCCGCCAGAACTGTCGCAGTTTTTTGCTTCTCAGGAGACGGAACGGATTGAGCGGTTTCCGGTGCGGCTTGATGGCCGGACATTGCTGCATGTGTCGGCGATCGCCGAGGCAGAAGGGTTGCTGAATGGCACATCGCCTGTGGAAGAACGTGCGATTGAGGTTAGAAAGCGGCTGAGGCATGTGGCGACTCAGGCTTACGATACGAAAAACCTCGATGTTTCTTGGAGCTGGCTCAACGGGTATCCGCTGATTTCTGCGTTTCGCATCGATGGAGATGAATCTGTTTTGCTCGGCGAGATCCTGACGGTGACGACGATTGATACCCATCAGTCATGGATCGCGGTTGATATCAGCAGTAGAGAAGTCTTGAACAACCGCATGGCTGATGTGGCAGATCAGTGGACGCAAGATATCCGTGAAGGACTTCTGCAATTCAACTATGAGCGATCGCCCAGCTATCTGATTCCACACATGCAAATTGCCTGTGGCATGATCATCGGCATCATGACCCTGAGCTACAGTCTCAGCCGTCCCCAGAAGCATTTGAAGAAGAAGCATCGACGGTTTTCTGAAGAAGTGAAGGAGACGGAAGATCAGCTTTCATCAACCGTTGAGCAGACCCGACCCACGGGAGTCGATACGTCACTCTTGGTCGAGCAGAGGATAAAACAGCGCCAGCGCCAAGATTTTAACCGTCTCAATCGACGCATCTTGCAGCTTGGACAGATTGCGGTCTGGAGTAGCGGCCTCTTTGTGGTGCTGGGGTTGTTTCCTTACACGCGGTGGCTCCAGTCATTTTTGCTGCGATCGCTACAAATTCCTGGCAAGCTGACTGTGGTGGTGATTGTTGTTTACTTGGCGACGCGCTTTTCTGCCATTCTGATCGATCGATCGTTTGTGCTGTTGCAGCATAGCCCGCAATTTTTAGTCAAAAACTCAACCCGACGGGTGCTGCGATTTTCGACATTTTCTAGCGTCACCAAAAGCGTCGTGGCGCTGCTGCTCATGGTGGTGGGATTTTTTATCGCCCTACATATCATTGGGGTGAATGTGGCCCCTCTCATTGCAGGGGCCGGACTTTTAGGTTTTGCAGTTTCTTTTGCTGCACAAAACCTCATTCGAGATCTGATTAATGGATTTTTGATTTTGATGGAGGATCAGTACGGCGTGGGCGATGTGGTGATCATCGGTGAGGTGGCTGGATTTGTGGAGAGCATGGGGCTACGCATTACCCAGCTCCGCAACGAAGAAGGACGGCTGATTACCATCCCAAACGGTGCGATTGCGGTGGTGCAAAACCTAACGAAGGAATGGTCGCGAGTCGATTTGATGATCGATATTGCCCACACCTCTGACATTGACAAGGCGATCGCCGTAATCAAAGAGGTTGCAGAAAAAATGGCGGCTGAAACTCCCTGGTGTGACTTAATTTTAGAAGCCCCCTTGATGTTAGGCGTAGATCGGCTTGACCATATTGGCTCAACCGTTCGAATCTGGATTAAGACAAAGCCGATTAAACAGTGGGATGTCGCACGAGAATATCGCCGCCGCCTGAAAGTTGCTTTTGACCAAAACGGGATCGAAATCGGTATGCCGCAGCAGGCCATTCGATTTAGCACGTCTCTCGACTTACATCGCAACCCTAACGGTGGTCGGCCTTCTAGTGCTCAAAATGGAATTCATGATGGAATTCATGTCGGCTCTCCAGAAGATGCCCATCTTAGTCTAGCCTCTGAACCAATCTCTGGGCCAAGTCCCGTGACTGAGTAAGGCGATGGATTGTGCTGGAATTTAGATACTGAGTGCAAGCTGCAACTGTGGTGCCGGACGGGCTTCTTCAGGCAGCGGGTCAGGCGAGAGGTTAACCGCTGGGCAGTACTTCACATAAGCACAGCGATCGCACTGACTGCCCGGAAAAGGCTTCCATTTCTGATCGTGACGCAGATGTATCGCCATTTCCTCAACCAGAGTCTTCACCCGCTCTCGATGAACAGGCGTGGCTTCAAAACTTACCTTGTCACCCGTCCGCAAATAGATCAGACTCAATCTCTTGAGACTGAGGCGATAGCGCTGTTCCAGCGCTAGATAATATAAGCCAATTTGTAAGTCAATGCCTTCAGGGTCAGCTAACGTCACATCTTTCGTCGATTTATAGTCAATCAACTCCAGACCATCGTCAAGATGATCAAGCCGATCGTAGCGCCCCGTTAAGACAAACTCTAAATCTTGTACCCGCAGTACACCCTGAATTCGCCCTTCAACCGCGACAGGTTTGCGTATTGCGTCTTGGCTCATCATGTACTCGTAATAGTAGCGGCGCAAAATAGAGCGCCCTTCGTCAATATGCTGCGTCGAAAGACCTTGAACCTGCTGATTCCAACATTGCTCTATCCACCCCAACCCAGGGATAGGCTCACTATAATGCCAGTCTTGATAAATCCGGGCGAGAGCCTGATGCAGCGAATTTCCGAGAGCGGCTGATCCATAAAAAGCGGCACTTGGGAGCTTTCGCTCGTAGCGATAATAATACGATCGCGGGCAACGATAATACGTTTGCAGCTTAGCTGCTGAAAGAGAATATGTCATACGCCACAGACCAAAAAACGGTCAGCTGACACCGTCAAGCCGATACAACGCTGCACCAACTCCATCAGCACGCATTCATCATGACACTAGATATAGAAACACGCCAGATTCATTTGTATTGAGTCCGCCATATGTAGGAGTTGATAATGTACCAGGACTTACGCACAACTCGCCTAAGCCTGACTAAACTCGTTGAAAGGGTGGGCGCGACGCGCCCACCCTTTCAACGAACTGCGTAAGTCCTATGTACGTAGAAATGAATGATGCCTGGAGGCAACAGCCATCGTTAGCCTCGGCGAATATTCATACAACACCATTCTTTTCTGCGCCACAGCGTTGCAACAACCCAGCCATGCTGCTCTAGAGTATCGGCAACCGCTTTTGCCTGCTCCAGCAAAATTCCGCTCAAGATTCCCCAAGTCGTAGTCTTCGCAATTTCTCCCATCATCGGGATCAAGTCAATGATGACCTCTGCCAAGATATTGCAAATAATGCCATCAACAGGCTGAGTCAGCGCTTCTAACAACTCCTCAATGCTGCCGTCTTTCACAATCAACCGTTCCGCCGCAATAGCATTGAGTTCTCGATTAGAGCAGGTTGCCTGAGTCGCCAGCGAATCAACATCTACGGCATAGACCTGTTTAGCACCCATCAATAGTGCCCCGATAGATAAAATCCCTGAACCACAGCCAATATCAGCAAGAGTCTGCTTCTCTGCCACTTCAAAAGGCATTAACCGCATTTCTAGAGATTCTAAGCAAAGTTGAGTAGTCGCATGGGTGCCAGTACCAAAGGCCGTTCCTGGATCTAGGCGTAAAATATGGCGATCAGATTGTTTCGGAGCCTCTAACCAGGCAGGGTTGATTAAAAAACAATCTCCCACCTCCATCGGTTTCCAGTATTGTTTCCAGCTATTGCTCCAATCTTCTTCGTCAATAATCCGCCATTGAATTTCTGGCGCAGGAAAATCAACGCAAATCGTGTCTTGCTTAAGCCTCAATGACAACGCCGCTAAGTCTAGGAGCTGAACTTGTTGCTGAGGTAAATAAGCCTGTAGGATGCAAAGCGACCCGCGAGTTTCGCTGGATGTACCCTTGCAGCCAAACTGCTCTAGCCTCCAAGAAATGAGTTCTTCAGCTCCCAGGTCACAGAGAATTTTTATTTCCCACCAACTACTCGCCAATATGCCATGCTCCTCTATAGGGCTCCCACCGCTCAAAACTACCACATGCGTCTCAGATGACGGAGTACCACCCTAGAGAGTTACGGTATAAGCATCTCGGATTCCGGGAACTTTTAAAATCTCGTTCAACACTCCTTCCGCAAGAGGATCGTCAATACTTAGCACCATGACGGCATCCCCTCGAACAATCTTGCGGCCGACCTGCATACTGGCAATATTGACATTGAAGCTGCCCAGCAGCGACCCAATTTTACCAATGATGCCGGGCATATCACGATGCAAGGTGAAGAGCATGTGCTTATTGGGCGGCACGTTGACAGGAAAGCCGTCAACATCAGTAATCCGAATGTCGTCATCTCCCAGCAAAGCCCCTGTGACCGAATGGCTGCCCATGGAGCCCTTGGCCGAAAGCAATAGCGAAGCGGGGTAGTCTCTTACGGTTGAGTCACGGGTTTCAACGATGTGAATGCCGCGCTCTTTCGCTTCAATAGTTGCGTTGACGTAGTTCACCCGTTCTTGAAGAGCATGGGAGAGCAGTCCTTTCAGGGCTGCGACAACGACAGGTTGCGTGTCGTTATTCGCTAAGTCTCCCTGAAGCCGCAGATTGAGCGACTCAATGTGTCCGCCAGCTAACTGTGCGACAAGATTACCGAGGGTTTCAGCCAACTGCAAATAAGGGCGCAGTTTCTCCAGCACGTCTGGACGCAGCCCTGGAATATTAACGGCAGAACGAGCCGGTAGCCCCAACAGCACATCGCGGATTTGCTCTGCTACGTCAATCGCGACATTAACCTGAGCCTCAGCTGTTGACGCCCCTAAGTGAGGTGTCAGAATGACTTCTTTGCCCAATGCTGTCAGCGGAGACTCTCCCAGGGGTTCATTTTCATAAACATCTAAAGCGGCACCCGCGATCGTTCCTGCGGCTAGGGCTTCAGCCAGGGCTGTTTCATCAATGATGCCTCCACGAGCACAGTTGATAATTCGGGCACTCGGCTTCATTGTCTTGAGCACCTCTGCATTGACCATGTGAGCGGTTTCAGAGGTTTTAGGCAAATGCAGGGTGATGTAGTCGGATTCTCGCAAAATTACATCTAGCTCAACTAGCTGACAGCCAAGCTGCTCTGCACGCTCTGCCGAAAGAAACGGATCATAAGCCAGGAGCCGCATTCCCATGGCGCGGGCAATGGTCGCAACGTGAGACCCAATCTTGCCAAGGCCAAGGATTCCTAGGGTCTTTTTGTAAACCTCAACCCCGGTGAACTGCTTCCGATTCCACTGCCCTGCTTTGACCGAGGCGCTGGCATCAGGAATGTGTCGAGACAACGACAGCATCATGGCGATCGCATGTTCAGCCGCTGCAATTGTGTTGCCCTCTGGCGAGTTGACTACGAGAATGCCCCGTCGAGTGGCGGCTGGCACATTCACATTGTCAACCCCGACGCCTGCACGACCAATGATTTTCAGCTTGGGTGCAGCTTCGATAACGGCTTCGGTCACCTTTGTCCCTGAGCGAATCATAATCGCGTCGTATTCAGGGATGAGACGAACTAACTCGGCTTCAGACAGGTTGGTATTAACATCGACTTCTGCAACCTGCTGCAAGATATCAATACCAGCTTGATCAACGGGATCGGAAACAAGAACCTTAGACATATGCGGCAGATCAGTGGGCTAAAACGAGGGACTAACAAAAAACTCTTAATTTCGATGGAGCGCCCAAATTGGGCAAAACTCAATATCTGGGGGCAATGCCGTTTAGCAATATCAGCAATAGTGGTGAACCCGTAACATTTGAGACTTCAGCATGTTCAATGCAGGCTTATGTTAGGCGGCAGACCATCGCACTTACTCGTTGCTTCATAAACGGGTTTCTAGCACAACAGTCAGGCTCTAGGCACTCTGGGCCGACTAGGAGACTTCTTCAAAATTGACAGCGTAAAATTGACAGGGTTAAGCAGAGCAGAGCCATTAGAGTTCCACGAAGGGTATTTTACTTCATGGATGTAATGGCCTCAGTCTTTTGCTGGAAAGTTTTTGGATTTACCCTCGTGATCGGAAATTGAGACAGATTTTTGTTCAGTCCAAAATCCACTCAGACGAGCGATCGCCCAAATCAATGGGAATACTCACCGCTTTTCCGAGTCGAGGGCGATCGCCCGTCTGCTCGATAAAGCGAGCAACCTGCTCGCCGCATCCCCACGCATCGATGTAGCTAGCAATTGAATTTAGATGCTCAAAATATTCTGTCTCAGACATCGGAAACGAAGCCTGCTCTAAAAACCGCCACATAACCTGAACAAAAACGCGCTGTTGCACTCGCCTCAGCCGAACATCAAACGAATGCCCCCACTTATTAAAAACCAAACGGTACAAGTCTTCTCCCGTCATAGCCATCATGTCCTTAACATTACGCCCTTGAAATACACTACGCCCTTGAAATTACGCCCTTGATCGTGCCCGATAAAAGAAAATCAGTTGCAATCAGCCAAGAGAGGCAGTCTCATCTATGCACGCTAACTCACGCTAACTCGCGCTAACTGAGGCAGAAGATAGTGCCACATCTCGACTCTCTCATGCACTTTTTTGCACCACTGCAAAAAGTAAATTTTAGAAAACTGACACCATCGTTGCAGATGAGCAGGCAGCTTATCTGAGTCTTGAACGTAACATTAATTTACATTTTCGACCGATTTTGGCAGGGTTTTTCGATCGTTTCCGGCTTGGTGTCATAATACTTTTAGAAAAACTGTTACAAGATTCAGTCTTTTCTAAGATTGCAGCACTTTATTAATCAGCGATGTGCGACATATTGCATATCGCAAACGGTGCGGAGACGGGCTTTTCCTCAGCCTTTTAAGCTGACTGCTCGCAGTCAAAGGCAACTCAGAGGAAGCTACTGCAAAAGCCATGGGCCTAGTTCTCAATGATTTAGCTCTCAACGTCTCCACGCCAAAGCTGGGTATCAAATGCGTCTGGACATTATCGTTTTCTCGTAACCATGACACAAGCTTCTGGAACTCCCGATGTACCTGATTTAGGTCGTCGTCAATTTATGAACCTCCTCACCTTCGGAGCTGCCGCAGGCACTGCGTTAGGTGCACTTTATCCGGTAGTAAAATATTTTATTCCTCCATCCAGCGGCGGAGCAGGTGGCGGAGTCTTAGCCAAAGATGAGCTGGGCAACGACATCGCCTTAAGCGAGTTTTTGGGTAGCCATGCCGTTGGCGATCGCGTTTTAGCTCAAGGGTTGAAAGGCGATCCTACCTACATCGTCGTTGAAAGCAGCGATTCGATCGCAGATTTTGGCATCAGTGCTGTTTGCACTCACTTGGGCTGCGTCGTTCCCTGGAATGACGCAGAAAATAAGTTCATCTGCCCATGCCACGGTTCTCAGTACAACAGCCAGGGCAAAGTTGTCCGTGGGCCGGCTCCTCTGTCATTAGCTCTCGCTCACGCGCAAGCCAATGACGACGGCAAGATTGCGCTAACCCCCTGGACAGAAACCGACTTCCGCACAGGCGATGACCCCTGGTGGTCATAAGCACCTCGTCAGTCTCATCAGGTTTCTCATCCTCTGGCATATCTAAGATTCAGTTATATTGCATATCCATGAAGTTCAACGTCTGGTCAACTCTACTCCAATGGGGTCGTCGGGCAGTTCAGCAGAGCACAGTGATCCTCGTCCTCGCGGTATCCGTTCTTCTGATCAGCGATCTGGCATTTCCTCAAACCGCTGCAGCTTATCCCTTCTGGGCACAGCAAAACTACGATTCTCCTCGTGAAGCGACAGGCCGTATTGTCTGTGCTAACTGCCATTTAGGCGCAATGCCGACTGAGATTGAAGTTCCTCAGTCTGTTCTGCCTGACACCGTGTTTAAGGCTATCGTCAAGATTCCTTATGACTTAGACACCCAACAGGTGCTCGCCAATGGTGAAAAAGGCGGTCTTAATGTGGGCGCAGTGCTAATGCTCCCAGAAGGCTTCAAGTTAGCTCCCGAAGATAGAATTCCTGAAGAGATGAAGGAAGAGGTTGGCCCCAGCTACCTGTTCCAACCCTATAGCGAAGAAGGCGACAATATCTTGCTCGTGGGGCCTCTTCCCGGTGAGCAGTATCAAGAAATCGTATTTCCTGTACTGTCTCCTGATCCATCAACCAACAAAGATATTTCCTTTGGCAAATATGCTGTTCATGTGGGTGGCAACAGAGGCCGTGGTCAGGTCTACCCGACAGGAGAAAAAAGCAATAATGCCGTTTACAATGCTTCTTCTGCGGGCATGGTTTCTAGCATTGAAAAGGCAGATGACGGCAGTTACTCCATCACGATTGCGACAGCAGACGGTAAGTCAGTCGTTGACACCGTTCCTCCTGGCCCTGAGCTTATGGTGTCAGAAGGGGACGAAGTTGCAGCCGGGACTGCAATGACGGCGAACCCTAATATGGGTGGCTTTGGTCAAAAAGATGCTGAGATTGTGCTGCAAAGCTCTGGTCGAGTTAAAGGTCTGATTGCATTTGCCGCTGCTGCGATGCTGACTCAGATCATGCTAGTCCTTAAGAAGAAGCAGGTTGAGCGCGTTCAAGAAGCTGAAATGAGCTTTTAGGCGATCGCCAACGTATTCTTTCTTCTCATTTTCTTTAATTCTCACCGTAAAAGGGGGAGCCAATCTGGCTCCCCCTTTTGCTTAACTCTGTCTATGGGAACCGCCCATAGCCTTTACTGCACAGTTTTTACCGAACAGTTTTGACTACACAGTTGCTCTATTCCAGCGTTGACAGCTGAGAGACAGATTCAGCACTTTCATCGACGACAGCGTCTTGACTGACTTGAAGAACGAACGGCTCATTCGCTAGGTATCCACGACCGATCGATTCGAGCAAAATCATCCAGTCTTGCTCGATGCCCTCATCAAGCAGGTCGCCAAAGCGTTGTTCTGCTAGCTTATCTAGGGCGTTATACCAAATTCCTTCCTCAGCATAGATAATTCCATGATCTTCTTCTGAGGAAGCAGCTAAGCGGCTAGCCAATTGAGGAAAAGTCGATTCGTCTGTACGCTGAACCCAGCCGCTGGTGAAGATATCGCCCGAACGGTCTTGAAAATCGCACACCAGCGAAAAGAACCACTGATAGTTTTCTCCGACGGTCAGCGGCGTGACTCCAGCTTCTCCAGGAATGGACAGGCTAATGATCCCAGCATTGTTTTGAATCTGGAATGTAGTGGCATAAACCTCTTCTCCAGCTTCATTGATCAGGACAAACTCAGCGGCTTCAGCTCCCGCTTCGGGCATGTACCAGTAAAACGTCGGATATTCGTCAGTCGTATACCCAAAGTTTTGCTGAGGAGCGATCGCCGTTAGAGACTTATCTCCAATGACCGAACAGTCGCCACGGGTGCCGCCTCCCTCCGTACGACCAGGCAGCCCGACATTGGGGGGAACATACCCCTGCGCAATGACGGGCAGTGCTGATAATGTTGTCGCTGTGACCACAGTGCCAGCCGCCAGTACCGATGCAGCGAAGCGAACTATGGGCTTAGAATTAAGAAAGGCATTCATTGAGACTAACCTCGAGATCATCGTTGCAAAAAAAGGCGTTTAAGAGGAAGTCGATCTAGGTTTGTTGGGCCAAAGATCAGACGGAAATGAGTCGCAGAGCTTCGTGCTCATTTAGATTCAACTCAAGAAGTTGAGTAAAGCCTCAACCGATGAAGTTGACTGGAGAAAATATATCTCAAATTGCTCCATAAAAATTGCTCTATCGTAAATCGTGTCGGGCAAAAACTCGGTTGAGTAGAAATCCTGTTAGAACCATAGGCTAAGGGTGAAGTCATCTAGCAAAAAGTGCTTCTATCATCACCGTTTACCACGGGTAGCCAGTGATCTTGACTCTGAAGCCCATCGCACAGATGAGACCCTAGATTAAACAACCAAACTACACCTCACTCAGGATCTCTTGAGTGAATTTTGTTGTAGAAACACCAAAACAGAAGTTCATCCCGGCATCACAACTCTGCACTTCCCTATGGTTTAGATCCAATCCATTGCTAACAAGTTCCGCAGATGAGCTGCATGTAATTTAGATTGACCCACTTAGATTGATCCATTTCGGCTGCACTCATGGGCAGAACTTACGCAGTTTGTTGAAAGGGTGGACGCGACGCGCCTAGTCTTTCAACGAGGTTATTCAGGCTTAGGCGAGCTGTGCGTACGTCCTGATGGGTCAAGTGGTAGGAGCGATTGATGCGTCATTCATTGAGGAAAGTTCTGGGTCGGAGAGCGCATAATGACCTACGACTCGATAGACTTCTGCAAGGTGTTCTTTGCCTTTGAGTGCAATCTCACCCCACGGCTCAACGATAAACTTATCGTCTAAATACTCCAGCGTCTCGCGGGCAATGAGAATGCGGCAGACGCCAGGTTGACGGGTTTTGACACATCCTTCTAGCCGAGCAGCCGTATTGACGCTATCTCCAATGACGCCATATTCAAGCCGTTCTCGGCCTCCTAAACTACCCGCCACTACAGGCCCTGTAAAGATGCCGACCCGCATTTTCGCTGTCGCAAAACCGCGATCGCTCCAGCTTTGATTCAGCTCCTCTAGGCGATCGCTCATCATCAGAGCACAAGCCACGGCATTTTGAGCGTCTGCCGCAATTTCGACCTCGGTCGTTCGCTCTACCGGAACTCCAAACACGGCCATCAGGCCGTCTCCCGTGAATTTATTGACAATGCCGTGATAGTCTTTCACCGCCTCAACCATGACATTGAGGTACTCGTTTAACCAGTCGAGCACTTCTTCTGGAGGAAGTTGTTCAGCCAGGGTGCTAAAACCGCGAATATCTGAAAACAGCATCGTCGCAGTCAGGCGTTGTCCCGGCAGTTTGCCAGACTTCAACAGGCGATCGCGCTCTGCCCACAGGGCATCTGCCACCTCTGGCGATGTGCTCTGCCCCAGCAGTTTCATGACCATTTCTTGCTGCTGTTTGGCCTGCTGCGACTGAAGCTGCGCCTGCTGCGACTGGAGCTGTGCCTGCTGCGACTGATACGCCACAATAAACCCCATGCTGAGCCCCAGTGTTAATGCCGGAGCCACAATCGGAACCCACCCCTGAAGCAAGAAAATGCCGTAACTCATACCGCTCAGGCCAGCCAGCAGCCCCAGCCAGCCAATGCCCAGCACTAGGGGTCGCCGCGCCATCCAGGCAAAGGCTCCTCCCAACATGGCCCAAACCCACATCCAGGTGACTTCAGCCCACTGGGGCCAAAACCAAAACAGCGGGCGATCGCCCACAGCCGCATCGATAACCTGGCTCACCATCTGAGCATGAATCTCTACCCCCGGCATTTTATGGCTTATGGTTTCTCCCGTGCTGTAAGGCGTAAAAAATAGGTCTTTAAGGCTCTCTGCGGTAGAGCCAATCAGAACGATTTTCCCGGCAATTTGAGACTCATCAACTCGGCGGTTCAGCACATCAGACAACGAGACCTGCTGAGCAACTTGATTACCCCGATAGTTGAGAAGAATCTGATATCCGGCTGCATCAGCGCGATGGTAGCCCCCGTCTCTAGGCCGCATTGGCACAAATACCGCTTCTCCTAGCTGTAAATGGTCAGAATTTTCAGCACTGCCCTGTGGGACAATGCCTTGCTCTGCCAAATAGTGGATGGCTAACTGCAATGAAAAAGAGAAATAAGTGCCCTCGTCGTTAGACGCGATGATTAAATTGCGACGAACCACGCCATCTGGGTCAATGGGCAGATTGTTAAACCCAATCCGTTCAGGAGGTACGTCTGCTGGAGGAGCAACCCCAGCCGAGCCTTCTCCAGCCATTTTTTTAATCACAATCAGATTTTCAGCCTGTAGCTCTTGCTGCAGCAGTTCTCGACCTGGAGGATTAGGCGTGTTGCGGTGCAAATCGAGACCAACGAGAAGAGGGCTGCTTTCTTGCAAAATGCTGATCGCATCAGCAATGGTGTCATCTGTAGGAGTGACCACATTGCGCTCAATAATATCGGCTTCACTAATCCCAACCACGAGAATACGAGGATCGGGTGGAATGTCTCCTCGCAGTTGCATCAGGCGGTCGTAGACAAACAGCTCAAAAGGCTCAACCTTTCCTATCTGTTGAACAACTAAGACCATGCCTGTCGTGGTCAGACTGGTTAAGGCGATCGCCATCATTGCATCTGCATAAGGCAACGGCAAAGCCCTAAGCCAGAGAGTCAGGCGAGAAAAAAGGTGACGAATTTTCACAGGAATTAAAACACAACAGTGAGATGAAATATCAAAGCAAAAACATGGCCATCAGCTCGATGACCCTGCACATTGCTCTGTTCATTAATATTGAAAAAAATGAGGCGAGACGACACTCGAAAGTATCGTCTTAAAACTCTAGATACAAGTTCCTAGCTATCGGTTTCGGAAAAATACAGCAGTGAGTCGAGCCCCAAAAAAAGGGTTGGCTCCATTTTTTTTGACTCAGATCAAGGCATTTATTCTCGATAAAACTATTCTCGATAAAGCCTGGAGGCAGCCTCAACTCAATATCAATCCAGCAGCAGATGTAGAAACGATCACTGATGCACCCGGATTGCAATCATCAACACCCTGAAGATGTGCCCAACTCACGCAGGTAAGTTGAATCAACTGATTCAATGGCGACCATAACCTGTAAAGCTATATCAGCCTACCGTTGACGACTAGCACATTACACCTATATTGACACGACCCGCGAATGTTCGTGCTAATTTCTCTCACAGAACCTGTGACATTTGATTGAGGTTCGAGTGACATTCGCTATCAACATTACGACTGATCTGCTGCATCGGCGCGACGAAACAGCAACACGTTACAGTTACTTTTGCGGGCGATCGCCTCAGGAATGTTGCCCCTAAGCACATGTTGAAGCAGACCTACTCGACTTGCCCCCAGCAAAATAACATCGGATTCCTCTTGCCAAGCCAGGGTCAACACCGCATCAGCAATAGACTGCCCGACAACCGGGCGAGCCAGCACTGGGCAAGATAGCTCATGACTCAAATCATCTACTGTCTCTTGTAG
>JBARXP010000320.1:0-7921 GCA_049647405.1 Elainellaceae cyanobacterium
GTTTAAGACTTGACTATTATTGAGTTTAGGGCGATCGCACAACCCCAATTTCGTTAAACTCCCTTGATGTTATCAGCACCTCTGGGAGGGAAGGCTATACTGGGGTCTGAAGATAAGCGGTATGGAAGGCCAAACTCTGCTAGTGTCCTATCTAAATTGGGGCTGAGTATGGGTTTTGGAGGGTCTTCAGTGCCCACCGCAAGGAGGGGATGTGAGTTCTTCAGAACAACACGCGCAGGGTTTGGATTATCCAGCTTCGTCATCAGAGGCTCGACGTGATGCTCAGGCAAAACAGCAAGGGCCTGAGTCAGTAAGTTCAGCAGGGGAACACATGAATCAGCAAACCGATTCAACCGTTGAAACAGTAGCTTCTCAAGCACTACAGCCTCCAGCAAGGCCAGAACGGCCTAAAACACCTGTGAGTTCTCCTCCTGTTGGAGACTCTCAGAAGAAAGAATCTGGAGCCACTATGTCCGAAGGATCGAACCTCTCTGAGACCACCGTGTCTCATGAGTCAGACGCGCTTAGACCATTGCCAATTCCGCCTGCTAGTGAACCGATGCAATATCGGGCCATTGGGCTGATTCGAGGCAAATACATGCCTTCTGAAGATCAGTTCACCCGTGGCAATTTATTGACCGATGACGGCACTGAGGTCGATGCAGTGCTGTTGGGTCGAGTCATGAGCCTTGTGAAAAAGCACATTGAACTCGATGAACCTCACCTGTGGGTTGTCTATCCTCGAACGCGGAACAAGGATAGTCAGCTCCATGCCCAGATTGTCGGAGTCTGGGAGCCCGAAAGACTCAATCGAGACGATGACGATTTTGATGAAGCCGATGAGGCAGACGAGTCAGAACCATCTGATTTAGAGCTTTCAGGTTCAGAGCTACCTGATTCAGAACTATCAGAGATCGACGCTGATACTGAACATCCCGACACCAGCGAAACCGCAGAAACCGAGTCTGCACCGTCTGAGGCCAAGGTTGTCGCCAGCGACAGCTCCGCTGAGGCGATCGCCACCGAATCTGCGAGTTCTGCTGAAGACCCCGCCGAAGACAGCGCCAAGCCTGAAGAGGCGATCGGCTCCCCTGAGGTTGAGGAGGCTGAGGCTAAAGAGGCTGAGGTTGGGGAGGCTGAGGTTGAGGCGACTGCTGAGACTGCTGAGACCGATCAAGCAGTCTCTACGTCTGAAACACCGGAGTCTGCCGAAGCCACTGAAGCTCCAGCAGCAACCAGCCGTAAATCTGCCAGCTCAGATTTATTGCCTGCACCCCAGCCGCCCAAAGCACCTGCTGCACCCAGTGCGGCTCCGGCTCTGGCGACAAACCCTGACGGTTCACCAGAGATGCTGGACGATGGGTATTTCTCAATTCGAGGAGAAATTGTCAAATATTCTCCCGGCGATGGTGAATTGACGGTCAAAATCCGTCAGGCTCCTCGCAAGGCAGGGAGTCAAGCCAAAGCCTTCAACTTAATCTTGCTAGGAGAGCTAGAAGGGCGTACTACTGGCTATTTTTGGGAGCTAGACGTGCAGCGACAGGGCAACAATCTTGTGGTTCAAAATGGCTCTATGGTGCGCATGGTGCCTCCCAGCAAGGGCAAACGGAAAGGCGGGTCTTTTAGAGATGGAAACCGCAGAGGCGGCAGTGGGTCTTACTCAAGCAATAACCGACCGGGTCGGGCTCCTGTTCCTAGCCGTCCTACGCCTAAGCCTATCCGAAAAAATGCGGCCCCGCCGAGTCAGCCTCCAACAGAGGCACCCTCAGCTGAGACGTAGGGACAGTGCTTCGATATAGTTAGCTTTATTCAACGGTTAAATAGGGGCGAGATGTGGGCTGTAGCGACCATCTTGCCCCTATTCATTTTGGTGTCTGGTTTTAACGTCTGGGCGATCGCCCTCGTTCCAGTTTGTGTCAAGTCTGAGCTATTCCAAGATGAGTATTGTGCAAGCATCTTGCGGGTACTGGCATCGGCTACCTGCCGCAACGTTCATTTTTCGACTGCACGGGTGATTTGATAAGGCAAAGATTTAGGGCGATTGGGGAACAGTTGCGTCAAGGTGTTAACTGCTGAAATGCCCCAGAGAAAAGCATTTGGAAACCATCCTGACGCGATCGCCACTGGCAGTATAGAGAAGGTAGCGTAGAGCAGAATGCTTAAGAGATAAGGGTTCTACGTTTTTCAAAATCTAAATAAAGATTGAATCCTTAGGGATATAGAGCGGACTTCGATGGTCGCCTTGGTTGATCTAAACCGAGTGAGCTGATCTCAGTCTCTCTAACCGTAGCCTTTCTTTTGACGTGGTGTTGAAAGGCCGAAGGGTAGGGAAAGTGTGTCGATTTTGGCTTCTGGCTTCTGACTTCTGACTTCTGGCTTCTGGAAGGGCGTGCAGGTGTGCGCCTGTGTCATTGTCTGGGCTGAAGTCGGGGTTTGTCTCAAGTGTGACGGAACTGATGGTGGGGTTTGAGCCGTTGTCTTGATATAAGAGCATCTGTTTATGAATGGATGCCAGTCATATGCATAAGAGCATCTACTAAGAATGATTTGAACGTAGAAAACGTTGTTCTTAGGAGATTATGAGTGCTGATGGGTTTTGCAGAGTTGCTTTTGATTGCAGTTATGGTGTGGACGGGTTACTCCATTTTTGAGAGTTGAAGTGAAGCTTAAGAGAGATGATCTGGCTGGTGTTCATTAGGGTTGTAATACTTGATGGCTCTGCAAGTTGCAGTTATTTGATGTATGAATCGTTGTTTTCACCCAAAGTTAAATATTGGATTGGCCAGCTTAGCCGCTTTATATCAGTTCAAATTTTCGTTCAGGCGATGGGATTTGCATGCGGTATTCTTCTGGTTCGTGTTTTGCCGAAGGAGGAGTATGCATATTTTACGCTAGCCAATTCAATGCAAGGCGCAATGAATGTGCTTGCGGACAGCGGAGTTAGTTCAGCACTATCAGCCATAGGCGGAAAAGTTTGGCAAGATCCTTATCGATTTGGGCAACTCATTAATACAGCTTTGAAGTGTCGACGATATCTAGCAATTGTTTCTGTAGTAGTAGTCACACCTATTTTGCTTTGGATGCTGATTCGCAATGGAGCACCTTTGCGCTATGCAGTCGTGCTGATTGCAGGTATTCTGCTTGAATTAAATTTCTATTTAACTACAGGAGTGCGGATTGTTGTACTACGCTTACATTCTCGAATTCAACATATTCAACATTTAGATCTCCTTTTTTCTGGCACTCGTGCTGTCCTGTTGCTAGGAGCTTCTTTTACATACTTTAATGCGGCAATTGGTATTTTTATATCCACCTTGGCATCAGGACTAAAGAATCAAGTCTTGAAACATTGGGTTGATAACACAATTGATATGTCTGCACCCAGCAATGCAGAGGATCAGTACGAGGTTCTAAAACTCGTTCGTACTCAAGCACCTAACACTATTTTTTACTGTATTCAGGGTCAGTTAACAATTTGGTTGATCAGTATCTTTGGAAACACCCAAAACATTGCTGAGATTGGTGCGCTCAGCCGCCTTGGAGTGATTTTTTCGATCGCAAGCTCAGTGCTATTAAATATTGTCTTGCCGAGCTTTGCTCGCTGCCAAAATCGCAACTTACTTATTAGACGATATTGGGAAATTTTGAGTGGGTATCTTCTATTTTCGCTCTGCTTGATTCTGTGTGCTGTTTTTTTCCCAAGCCAGCTTCTTTGGATTTTAGGGGAACAGTACAATCATTTACAAGATGAAGTGTTTTTAATTATTGTCAACTCAATAACTCACGCAATTGCAGCAATGTTATGGACAATCAATTCATCGAGAGGCTGGATTGAACTATCGTGGCTATTTGTTCCAACCTTGATTACGACTGAGGTGTTACTTCTATTAGTTCTGGATATTTCCACAGTTAAAGGCGTAATTTTGCTTAGCACGCTCTCTATTATTCCGGCAGCATGCATTAACTTCTACATGACTTACAAAGGTATTTCAAAGATTCAGAGTCACTAAACTAAAAATGTCTAGAATTAGTTGTCCGATTTGTTTTAATCAACAATCTACTCAGCTTGAAAAAATCGAGTTAGGCGAACAGCACAGACTGTATGCTCCAGGAGATGTTGAATCTCAACAGCTACTAACGAAATTGGCGAGCATCTCTGTAAACAGTTATGTCATGATGAAATGCGGAAGGTGTGAATTAGAGTACGCCAATCCGTTAGTTGCACCTAGTGAGTCTTGGTACTCTCTCGCCTATGATATACTTTCTCTCTATCCTTCTAATCGATGGGAATTTGACTACGTTTTAGAGAGATTAGACTCAAATGATTTTGTTGCAGAAATTGGATGTGGCTCAGGATTTTTCTTGAAGAAGCTCAGAGATAGGAAGATTAGACATCATGGGTTTGATTTTATTAATTCTTCGATTCTGTCATGCCTTGAGCAAAATCTAACTGCATCACTCATTGACATCTCAAGAGATTGTACCGAGCTAATTAATAAAGACAAGCGAGTAACAGCAATCGCTTCCTTTCACGTCTTAGAACACCTAGAAAATCCAAATACGTTATTTCAGTGGGCACGAAAAGTTTCGCTTGATAATGCAACGCTTTGGGTTAGCGTGCCGAGCGATCGTAGGCCAACACGAGTACTGAAAGAAGTTGAATATTTGGATCAACCGCCTCATCACATTACTCGCTGGAATCGCAGTGCATTCGAGAAGATTGGGCATCAAAATAATTGGGAATTGGTAAACGTAATTTATGAACCTATTTCATTCAGAACTGCGTTGTGGTGGTATTCAACTCGAACGCAGTTCTATAGGTCTTTTTATTGTCACACCGGGAAATCGAATAAGTGGACAGAAAGGCTTTTGCGGTATGCATCGTATCCGTTTGCACTTGACTCTGTTTTAACGCACTCTACTCCGATGTCCGGTTTCAGTATGCTGGCGAAGTATGTGAAAAGAGATTATTAAACAACAAAAGTTATGGACACTGCAATTTGCACATTGTTTGAAGGAAATTATCACTACGGGGTAGGTGCCTTAGCCAATTCACTATATTATCACGGCTTCCGTGGTGTTATTTGGGCAGGATACCGTGGTGGGTTGCCATCCTGGGCTAATCCTTTGAAAAAAGGAGAACTTTACCACGAATATCGCGTTAGTGAAGATCTTTATATCCGGTTTGTCTATATTGAGACTGACTATCATTTTACAAACTACAAACCTACTTTTATGTTGAGTTTGTGGGAAAAGTTTTGCCCGGATGCTGAAGCTCTCTTCTATTTTGATCCTGACATTGTGATCAAATGCAGATGGTCTTTTTTTGAAGAATGGGTGACTTATGGAATCGCACTGTGTGAGGATGTGAGTTCACCAATTTTGAACAACCATCCATTCCGTATGGCTTGGCGAAAGATGTATGCCCCATATGGATTTGATTTAGATTCTCAGACTGATACTTACGTTAACGGTGGATTTATTGGCATCAAGAAAGAATGGATTAAATTTGTTATTACTTGGTTCAAAATACAAGGGATTATGGCCCCTGATATTGGAGGTTTGCAGAATCCTAAAGTTCCTGATCGCACATCAATGCTGCGTACACCTGATCAAGAAGCCCTCAATATTACTTTGATGCACTTCAAAGAGCCTGTCAGCATTATTGGCAAAGAGGGCATGGATATTGCTCACTGTGGTTTTACAATGTCACATTCTTTGGGCTCTCCGAAACCTTGGAAAAAACAATTGGCGTTGATGGCCTTAAAAGGTAAGTCACCTCGTTTAGCAGATAAAGAGTATTGGAAATATACACAGTCTCCAATCAAGTTGTATTCAAATTATGCGTTTTTTGCGAAGAAACTTGATCTAATAATCGGAAAAATTTTGGGGAGAATTCTGTAACTTATTTAAATATGAATAATATAGTCTTTCACGCCTTAAGGTTTACTATCCCTGACAATTGGTATCTTCCCGTTGATTATCAATACTCCCGAATAGTTGGAAAACTAGAGGATGAGTTGCTGCAACTTGAAACACTTATTAGCTCTAAGAAACGCGCTATCGACATTGGGGCAAATAGAGGGCTTTATACCTATGCACTTGCTCAAGTCTGCGAGGTAGTTGAGGCGTTTGAACCACAACCTTCATGCACAAAAGCGATCGCCGCTTATAGTAAAGCCTTTAGAAAGCAAATCAACATCCACAACTGTGCATTGTCTAGCTCTAGAGATGAGTTGACACTCAATATTCCTGTCATTCGGGGCAGATTGAGAACAACTCTCTCAACTGGATTAGCGAGCTTTCAGCAGCCTAAATGCGAATATCAATCAATACAAGTCCCTGTACATCGGCTTGATGACTATGATTTCCAAAATGTTTCATTCATCAAAATTGATGTTGAAGGTCATGAACGCGAAGTGATTGCTGGGGCTAAAGAGACGATTACGAGAGAGAAGCCTGTTCTTCAGGTTGAAATTGAACAGCGGCATCTGAGTGGTTTACCAATGCAAGTCATTTTTGATGAAATTAAAAGCCTTGGATATAGCGGGTATTTCTTATATGAAGGTCAACTCACTAGCCTTGATAAGTTCGCATATGAAAAACATCAGAAAGCCTTCTTAGAAGGTGCGCGATCAAAAGCTGTGAACAAGATTTATGTGAATAATTTTATCTTCAAACCTTGTTAATCAAATGGTTGAATGAATGGCTTCTACTACCCTATACCGCTTAACACGTCAGACGAGGTTTATCTTATCACTCTACCCAGTCCTGTTTTTTCCAATTTTGCATTTGGGAGGTAAGAGTAAGAGTTTAGCGGTCACTCAACAAACTGACATTGTCATTGAAGGCTTTCCTCGTTCAGCCAATAGCTTTGCAGTGGGGGCCTTTCAGTTTGCCCAAAAGCAACCTGTCTCCATTGCCAACCATCTTCATGCGGCAGCTCAAATTGTTAAAGCGGCACAGCTTGGCATTCCAGCTATTTTGCTCATTCGCTCTCCGGTTAGTGCAGTCTTATCTCTTCGAAGCCTTAACTTTCAAACGGTTGAAAAAAGAGGGTCATATCACCCCGTCTTAGATGCCAGTATCAAGAACTATCTAATGCAGTGGATTCGATTTTATTCACGAGTCAAACCCTTCCACAACGATTACGTCATTGGAGTGTTTGACGAAGTGACCTCTGATTTTGGTGCTGTCGTCAATCGAGTCAACCGTCGATTTTCCACTTCATTTGAGCTGTTTGACCATACCCCCGACAACGTTCAAACCGTGCATGAAATTCAGGGATACCATGCAGGCCCCTCATCTCGACGCCAAGACCTTAAACAACGAGCCAAACAAGAGCTAGAGGCCGCAAACTGTGAAGCCCTGATTGCTGAGGCCAATGCCCTCTATCAAAAGTTTGTCGAGCTAGCCCATCAGCAGACTCTGACTTGGTCACAACAAAACCCCCAGTCACCATGACTCAACTCATTCAAATTGTGCCGACCCTTCCTCCTTCAATCGGAGGTGTTGGTGATTATGCCCATTGCTTAGCTGTTCAGCTTGCTCAAAACTTTCAATTAAAAACACATTTTTTGGTATCGGGACAAACTAGGCTCGGAGATTTTTATGACCAAAGGTACACGGCTAATGCCATAGACTGCACAAAAACTGCTCTGCTTGAGAAACTTGACACGTGTTCAGATTCTACTTCAGTGGTGCTACTTCACTATGTTGGTTATGGATACTCAAAATATGGGACACCAACCTGGCTAATTGACGGCCTAAACACCTGGAAAAGAAAGTACCCATCTGCCCGATTGGTGACCATGTTTCACGAAATTGCCGCCTCTGGCCCACCCTGGAAGCGAGCATTTTGGTCATCGGGCATGCAAAAGCATCTGGCTAAACGTCTAGTGCAAACTAGCGATCGCATTCT
>JBARXP010000321.1:0-25918 GCA_049647405.1 Elainellaceae cyanobacterium
TCTGATGCGTTTCGGGATGTCTCTACCGACGCATCTTGGGTTGTGCGTTGAATATCACTTTCATCACGCATGGTTCTCTCCTCAATGTGCACTATATCCACAGGGAATCAACAAAACAGACATATCACTCTGTTCTACGGGTTGCCATCCGTAGTTAAACGTAGCGATTTTGGCTGAATCTCTACCTTCATTCAAAAGGCTCCATCAACTATATATCTGATATGTTCATTTTGTGTATATTTTGCATAAGGAATAGGCCAGGAATCTTTCAAATTTTGATGAAGATTGAGGACTGAGCCATGGAGATAGTGCGATCGCCACACCTATGCTCACCAGGCAATGCCTATGACCTAAATGAAAAGAAGCATCACCAAAATCGCCAGAACAAACGACCAAAAAACGCTACCGTCAGGATTTTCATCAAGACTAGATTCAAATTTGCACCACAAGCACTTAAAAAAGTTGCCGTTTTGCATCAAAACCTTTTTGCCACACTGAGGACACTCTAAGGGAGCTTGGGGCGGCTGTTCTGTATACATGGCCATTACCTCATGCGTAATTTGATTTCATTATATACACATTTTTTACACATAAATAGTCTCATTGGATTGTAAAGTGTTCTATAACCTTGATGAGAGTAAGCAGCCTTTATGTTAGAGGTACGTATTTTTTGGCATATAATGTGTGCAAATATTTTTCATGAGGATTATTAGGTTTAACTATTAGATCGGTTAGATCGGTTAGATCGGTTAGATCAGTTGACCAGGGTGTTCAAAGTCGGAGGATCTCAGCATGACAAGCCAAAGCGCTTTGCGAAAAATTATTGAGTATCTTTACCTCAAGTCTCGGGATTGCTCAGATTTGAGTGATGGCGTAGCGTTGAACATTGATGAAGATCTGACGGCAAGAACGCAGCTTCATCTAGACGGAGATTTTGCAGGGGTTAACCTATCCGGCATTAATCTGAGTGGGCTAGATGTATCTCGCATTAACTTAGAGGGCGCTATCCTTTGGGGGGCAAATCTCTGCGGAGCCAACTTTTTCCAAGCCAATCTCCTACGGGTTGACTTGAGGGGTAGCAATCTAGAAAATGCCAATTTTCGCGAAGCATCGCTCAAGGCTTCGTTGCTCAAAGATGCTGACTTGACTGCCGTGAACCTCAATGGTGCAGATCTAACCGGAGCAGAACTCAGCGGCACTCGGCTCAACTTAGCGCGGTTGGGGCGCGTCAATTTTCGTATGGCGGAACTGCACCGGGCAAATTTGATCGATGCAGATCTGAGAGGAGCAAACTTTGAAGAAGCCGACTTGAGTAATGCGACGCTTAAGGGTGCTCGGTTGGCAGAAGTAAGGTTTCAAGGGGCAAATCTGAATCGGGTGGTGCTGCAATCTGCCGATCTTCAGTTTGTTGATCTCAGCGGGGTCAACTTAACCGGAGCCAACCTTAAACATGCTCGTCTTAAAGGGGCAGACCTCTCTCGTGCTGATTTGAGTGGTGCCAACTTATCGGAGGCTGATTTGCGCGATGCCAAGTTGAATCAGACTCGACTCCATGGGGCAAATCTGCTCGAAGCAAATCTGTGTCGGGCACAGCTTGTTGAAGCTGACTTGAGGGGGGCTTTTTTGCGGCGATCGCGCCTTAGCTCAGCCAACCTTGAAGGGGCAAATCTCCGGCGTGCCAACCTCAATGGGGCTCAGTTGCCCTGCGCCAATCTGAGTCATGCTGACCTATCGGCAGCGAGCTTATTAGGCGCAAAGTTGAATCGAGCTATTCTCACTGCAAGTCAGTGGATCGGGGCTGATCTCCGCTTTGCTCGACTAGAGCAAGCCAATTTAGAAGGCGCAATTATGCGTCGGGTCGATGCCCGAGGTGCAACGCTCCACAACTGTAATCTCTATCGAGCCGAGTTGAGCGGCAGCGACTTTGGCAATGCAACCCTAACCGATGCCTGTTTGGTAAAAGCCGACCTTGCCCGTGCGATGCTGCTGGGCGCAACCCTAAGCGGCAGCAATTTCAGCGACGCCAACCTGATCGGCTGCAACTTAGATGGGGCGATCGCCAATCGAGTCAACTTTAGCGAAGCACACTTAGATCGGGCAAACTTGAGCCGATCGCGCCTCCACTCCACCCATTTCGATCGAGCCGAATTGAGGCGCGCTGATTTGAGCAATGCAGAGGCTCATGACGCCAGTTTCTGCAACGCCAAAATGCCCCGCGTTGATTTGAGCAACGCTTCTCTAGCCTCGGCTAATTTCACTAATGCCTATCTAAAAGGCGCATTTTTGAATGGCGCAGACTGCACAGATACAAACTTCTACACCGCTGGGTTACACCACGCAGATTTACGTTTGGTCAACTTCAGCAATGCTCAGTTAGCCAGTGCTTCTTTACAAGACGCAGATTTGAGAAGCGCTAATTTGCAAGATGCGAACCTAAAAGAAGCTAACTTGAGACGGGCTGACCTGCGGCTTGCCTCCATGGAACGGGTGCAGGTGAACCGCGCCATTTTTGGAGGGAATTTGGGCGTCAGCGATGAGCTGCAAGCTGCTCTAGTCTCAAAAGGCGCACAGTTTGAAAAAGAACCCAGTGCCAGTCTCAGTTTTAACTCGGGAGATGTGGAACAGCGTCTCTCTGATGTAGATGAAATTTTGCGTCGCTTTAACCGTTATTTATCCCAATTTGAGACGCGTCTTGAGCGACTGAGGCAGTCTAACCAAACCATTCAGCCCGTTGAAAACTTAGAAGGATTTCAAGACTTAGTCCTGCTTGGCCAAAAGCTGCGAGCTGATTTCGTCCGTTTGGGGGCAGAAGTTCAAGACTATCGATGCAGGCTTTATGATCCTTCATTTGACTGGAGTACGACTGAGCTAGTCGATGCCTATGTCGGCATCAACGACCAAATCTTCAAGGTGAGTCAATGGCTTTGGATGTTGCAGCAGGTGATCAATAACCTCCCCGGATTAATGCTTAACGAGGGGCACCATTGAGAGGCGTGAGGCTCAAATGAGGCTGACCATCGTTGGGGTGATGGGGCCAGGTGAGGGGGCATTGCCGCAGGAGTGCGATCGCGCGTTTGGCCTGGGTCAGCGCATTGCGACAGCAGGCTGGGTGCTTCTCACCGGAGGCCGCAATGCAGGCGTGATGAATGCGGCAAATCGCGGTGCAAAAGCAGCAGGTGGTTTAACCCTGGGGTTGCTCCTGGCAGATTCTTATGAAGGCATGTCAGATGCCGTTGATATTGCCATTTTGACCGGAATGGGGCAGGCTCGTAATGCCATCAATGTCTTATCAAGTGAGGTGGTGATTGCCTGCGGCATGGGATTGGGCACGGCATCGGAGGTGGCGTTGGCGCTTAAGGTGGGCAAGCCTGTGATTTTAATCAGCGATGACGATTTGGCCTATCGGTTTTTCTTGCAATGTTTGGCAAAGCACGGAGATAGCGAGAGGAGGCGATCGCCAGAAATCAGCCCGTCTTCATCTCCAGTCCTCCATCGAGTGAGTACGGTAGACGAGGCGATCGCTCACGTTCATCAGCTCATGCACGACTCGATAGTTGACTTGATAGTTAAAAATGATGAGATAGAGAAAAATCCAGGCTTCTAGCCGTTTTAATGGCAGTGATCAAGGCTCAGATAACGTCTGGCAATGTCTGGTAACGTCTCAACTCTTGGACATTACACTCGCACATTACAACATTGTCATTTTGTCGCAGGTCGGCGCGTAATGTTGAGCTGGCTCAATAGGAAATGTACAGACTTAACGTCACGTCTTAAGGAATGAAACCATGAAAACTCGCCGCCTATGGATTACGTTTATTGCTCCTGCTGTTCTCGGCACGTGTGCTGTCGCGTTATCGCAATGGACTAATCCATCCGACTCTGAACAACTGACGGCTCAAACCCAAGTTGATCGCTCAGAACAACGAGAAATGGGCCAGAGAAGACATAGACGCCCCGATTTTGCTGCTGCTGCGACTCAGCTTGGCGTCTCAGAAGAAGCCCTGATTGCAGCTCTCGGAGTTCCGGCTGAACCTCCCAGCAATGGAGAACGGCATGCCCGTCCTGATTTCGCTGCCGCTGCTGCGGAGTTAGGCGTGAGTCAAGAAGACCTGATGGACGCTCTGCACAGCAATCGCCCTGAAGGGGCAGAAGCGGATGAACGTGGAGGGCATAGACGTCCCGATTTTGCTGCTGCTGCGACTCAGCTTGGCGTCTCAGAAGCAGCCCTGATTGCAGCTCTCGGAGTTCCGGCTGAACGCCCCAGCAATGGGGAACGGCATGCCCCACCTGATTTCGCTGCCGCCGCTGCGGAGTTAGGCGTGAGTCAAGAAGATCTGATGGAAGCTATGCAGAGTGCTCGTCTACAATCTCAGCCAGGATCTCGGCAGTAGTGAGAGCGATCGCCATAGGTCTGGCTATTGCCGCTCGCCGCTAAAACAAATCTAGAACCCGATATACTGCGCTGACCTCTAAACAGATGGCAGTCAATCCGGAAAGCGGCACACATCGCTTGAGATATGGCGACACCACTTGCGACTATATTCTCAAGCGTTTAACTGTTCTCTGCCCCGCAACCCTTGACCCCGGTTGTCGGGCTTTTTATTTTGGCGTTTTTTATTTTGGCGATTTTTTTTGGCGCAATAAAAATGGTGTGGAGGCACAGCGTTCATCCACACCACCAACTGATTGCAAAAATGATCGCAACACCGAGATACAAAAACCTACGAAAAATGGCTCAACAGGAGCGATCGCAAAGCTAATTGACCGAGGTTTTTTGAGCTTCTTCGGGATCAGACATGGAGCCGATTTCAAACTTATGGGCGCAGGTTTGGAGCAGCGCACTGACTTGATCGAGCACATCATCAGACTGGCTCTTGCGAATGGCCTGTCGCTCTGGGAAGAACTCTGGATTGTCTAAGTTGCGGGCGATCGCCTCATCTACTTTTTCCGCAATGAGTTCTTGCAGCCCTTCCTTGGCGCGGCTCCGCTGATAGGCTGCGCCTTCTTCTGTTGTGGCATACATTGGCGGCAGACGGTTGAGGGCATAGGCCGCAATGTCTCCCAAATCTAGAGTCATATCTGTTGTGGCCTCAATTTCTGCCACTCTAGAGATGGCTTCGGTCAGGGCCAGTTCTTCCATGACATTGATAAATTGCTTACGGGGTACGGCTACCACTTCTCCCGTAAGAAGTGCTCCCATGAGGCGATCAAGAGCCATGTATTCTTCAATCGACAGTTCGGCAACGGTGTCACAGATGCGACCCACTTCAGCCTCCATTGCCGGGGTTAGATAGCCATCCTGTAGCGCTTGATCAACAATTTTCTCGATACTCATAGCAGTCTTTACTCCAAAGCGCCATTCATCATTAGTCAATGAAATGGAATTGATCTCATTTGACACTAGTGTTCCCATGATTCAGCTTAATACACGGGCCAAAATTAAAGAAAGTTGATGTTTCGCCATAACTCAATACAAGGGTGCTCAATCAAAAAGTTCTCTTGAAGACTCCAGGTTTAACGGCAGTTTTTTAGCCGCAGCTTGATGAGTACTCACTTCAGCGGCACCTACTGAATGCCCTCATATCTCCATGGCACCGGATCAACAGCCATGCCGTGAACATAGAGACCCCAGTGGAGGTGTGGCCCCGTAGAACTGCCCGTTGAGCCGACGGAACCAACTCGTTGCCCCGCTTGAACCAAGTCTCCTTCCTGCACGTCAACGCCGTTCAGATGAATGAAGATGCTGAGAACGCCTTGACCGTGATCAATTCCCACCGTATTTCCGTGGATGCGAAACCCCTGAGACTCATAGCCAACGAGGGCAATGCGTCCGGCTGCGGGGGCAACGACAGGGGTTCCGGTGCCTGTGGCATAGTCAACCCCACGATGGTAGTAGTCATTGGCAAAAACGCCGTTGTAGTAGCGCTGTACGCCAAAGACCGTGCTGACACTGCCTGAGGTTGGGCGCAGCAAGGGGCCATTCCAAAACCGTTGGGGCGTCACGATTTCCTTAAACGCCTGGACTCGGGCTGCTTCGATCTCGGTGAGGCCAGAGCCGCCGCCTCGTAACGTAATGCGTTGGGTCGGAAAGGAGCGATCGCGCAGCCAAACCGCCATATTTCGCACGTCTTCGCCATCGCTGATCTGGATGGTGACTTGTCCCGGTGTGTCGAGGGGGGTGGTGGGGAGCAGCGTCTGGAATTGTTGGACGGTTCCGGGAGCGACAACCGCGTTTCCGGCAGCGGCATTGCTTCCAGCCCCTAGCGGATAGACCGGATAGACGCGCTGGTTCATAGTGACGCTAACCGCTTCTGGCGTCGCCGTATCCGTCTGAATGCGAACGGATAAGGTATCGCCCTGTTGAGGGTTGGGAGGGTAAATCTCAACCTCAAGGGCCTCGGCTGTCAGCATCGCAGCTCCGATGGCCGTGCTGCACAATGAGGTGAGCAACGTGCCTAGGGCGATCGCCCCAGAATTTTGCATGAACCCGTTGAGCCAAGCCCCAACCGAGCGACGAGAATCGTTGGGATGGGAATGAGAAAAGCAACGTGGAGAAGAAGCAGTCATAGGTGTCAGGAAACCGTTCTAGAACAAATGGATTGAGATTAATACCAGTCCAAAAAGACTTACCCTGGCGTGCAAAACAATTAAGCAATACTCTAGCGCGATCGCGCAATCCGCACATCTATTGATTAAGGATGTTTCATGATTAGGGATGTCTTATTTAAAGACCTTGCAGAGAAAATAATTCTTGCCAAAATCTCATTCAGCATTCTAGCGAATGTGTTATTCCAGCACTCATGGCACCTCTAAATCCTGATACAGTTTGCGCTCTGATTCCGGTTTATAACGAAGCCGCCACGATCGCCTCTATCGTCACCGCGCTTCGCACGTTTGGTATCGAGCACATTCGAGTGGTTGACAACGGCAGCACAGACGACAGCGCTGAGCGGGCGATCGCCGCTGGAGCTGAGGTGCTGCGAGAGCCTCGACGAGGTTACGGACAAGCCTGCTGGACAGGGCTTCAGGCGCTTCCTGCTGAAATAGAATGGGTTTTATTTTGTGATGGTGACGGCAGCGATGATCTGTCTGCGCTGCCGTCAATGTTGAGTCTTTGTGCTCAGCCTCACCATATTGAGCCTCACCTTGCTGGAGCCGTGGGGTCAGAAGCTTTAGCAGCCCAGAATTGTGATGAGGGTTTAGCCGATTTGGTGTTGGGCAACCGTCGGGCTACCCCCCAAGGACAAGCCGCTCTGACGCTCACCCAAAATTTTGGCAATGCCCTAGCCACACGACTGATTGAGTGGGGCTGGGGCTATCGATATCACGATTTGGGGCCTTTGCGGATGATTCGCCGCTCCTGTCTCGATGCCCTGCAAATGCGCGATCGCGGCTTCGGCTGGACGGTCGAAATGCAGGTGCGAGCCGTAGAACACCATCTCCGCATTCGCGAAATTCCGGTCGCCTACTTCCCACGCCAAGGCGGGCAATCGAAAATATCAGGAACGCTCCAAGGCAGCTTCCAAGCCGGAACGGTGATTCTCTCCACCCTCGGAGCACTCTATGGGCAAAAAATTCGGGCTGGAATTCCCCATTCTCCCCGCCGTCTCCCGTCTCCTGATTCCTCCCTTTCCCTCCTCAGCGGACTCTTCATCCTCCTCGGCTGCATCATTTTGATTCCCCACGGCGATTTTCAGCAGGAGGGAGTTCTTGAGCCGTTTTGGCTGGGCTATGGCGTCGCAGGGCTGGGATTTATCCTCTCTTGGCGTATCACAAGCCTTGGAGGACTCTGGTTTTGGGCGATCGCCATCCTTAGCCGCATCTTCTTACTTGCCATGGCTCCCGGAGACGACATTTGGCGCTATCTCTGGGAAGGGCTGATTCAAACCCAAGGCTTTAGCCCCTACGACTACGCCCCCATCGACCCCGTGCTCACACCGCTGCGTACCGAGTGGTGGCCGCTGATTAACCGTTCAGATGTGTCAGCTATCTATCCGCCGTTAACTCAGTGGATCTTTCGAGCATTGGCGGCGATCGCCCCCAGCGTCTTGCTATTCAAAATCAGTATTACCCTGGCCGATCTCGCTATCTGTCGCCTTTTAGCCAATCGCTTCGGCTACGTGCGCTCCCTCACCTACGCCTGGAATCCGCTCATTCTTTACTGCTTTGCGGGTGGAGGCCATTACGATAGCTGGTTTGTGCTGGCTCTCGTGCTGGCGTGGCTAACGTTCGATCGGCCTGGGTCTGCTTCTCCGTCCCCTCGTCATTACCTCATCAGTGCCTTTTGGACGGGCATCAGCATGGCGTTGAAGTGGCTGTCGCTACCCCTGCTCGCCTTTGTTGTGTGGAAAGCCCTGCGAAAACTGGGGTGGGGCGTTGCGGCTTTGGCATTAGTCGTCGGACTTCTGCCCGTACTGATTACTGCGTTTCCTTATTGCTATGACGGGTCTTGTCCTCTAATTCCAGGAGGCTCAGGCTATGTCTACGGAGGCCGTAGTGCAGATCTCATTCCAGAATGGGTGGGCTGGCTCTGGCCTGCATCGAACCGAGAGAATTGGCTGTTTGCCCTGCCCCTAGCCGCATGGACGGGCTGGCTCATGCTGCGGGCTCCTAGTGCTCTGGTTTTCTCCGAGTCTTATCTCATCGGGCTGCTGGCTCTCTCACCCATCGTTCATAGCTGGTATTTCACCTGGCTGATTCCGTTTGCGGTCGCGACTCAAAATTGGGGAACCCGCTGGCTCAGCCTTTCTGCGGCAGTCTATTTTGTCTTACCCTACCGACAAGGGCTAGGACGCAGGAATTGGGCACTGCAAGATGCAGAAAAAGCACTGTTTTGGATTCCTGGAGTCACCGGGTGGCTTTGGAGCGCTCTTCGCCCTGGCCAGCGGCCTAAAATGCCTGATGATTAGAGTCGCGACATGCTCGACTGCGATGCTTGATTTTCTCTATCTAGACTTTTGCAATACCAAGTGCAGAAAAGCTTTCGCCCAGATCGAGCAGATCTCGAAAAACCTGATCGAGTCTTTTGACAAAGCTCAGGAGCATCACCAGTCTTAACCGTATTGTGGTTAAGGTGAGTTCGAGAATGCAATGCTTGTAAGACTCTTCTAAAACATCACTCTAGGGAAAATCTTTCCTCTAGAAAAATAATGTAGATTGTTCAGGACAGATGTTGCGGAACGTAGGGCAACTCCTGTGAGGCGAAGATATCGCTACACAGAGTTTTGTTCAGGTTTCCCTTAGAAAAAGGAACATTAGGAGATGAGAGAAGCGAATTGAACATTTCCCTTTAACTGGTTCCTAGCTGTTCCCATGACTCAACTCAGTCTGAAACGACTTCTGCGCAAAAAAGATATTCAATTTGTCCTCGATCAGCTAGCTGGGGCGATCGCCCATCCATTTTGCATTCAAGACACGAGTGGGCAGGTTCAAATGGGGACAGAACTTGCAAGTCTGCCGAATCGATATCCGATTGAGTTAGACGGACAATGTTTGGGCTGGGTTTTGGGGTATGACGACTCAGCGGCGATCGCCCACCTCTTATCGATGCTGGCTCACCGCGAACTCAGCCAAAAACAACTGGCGCGGGAGACCTTAGACCGCTACAAAGAAATTACCCTGCTCTACGATATTTCTGAGAAGATTACGGCTCAGCTTGATTTGCAGTCTGTGGCAGAGCTGGTGCTAGAAGAAGCTCGCAAGATCATACCGGGCGATCGCGGCGCAGTGATTTTGCACCAATTAGAACCGGGAGCCACAGCCAGATCGGTGACCGACCGGGTTATCTCTGATGACACCCCTGAACTGGATGGGGCTCTGGTGGGAGTCATGTCTACACCGACACCACTTGGGAATGGTCAGATTGGGAATAGCCAGATTGGGAATAGCCAGAAGAATGCGGAGCCACAGGAAGGTGTGGCTCTCGCTGCCGCAACTGATCCTGAGCTTGTGCCAAACGACCGCACTGAGGCTGGAACTTTTGAGGCGATCGCCCACTTTGGCCTAGACGTTGCTAACCCTCCGATAGAAGGAGTCGCCCCCTTACTGTCAACAATCCCAGCTATGCCCGTAGAGATGACCCCAGGAGCAGGCATTTTGGGACAGGTCTTCAGCAGTGGCAACGGTGAGATTGTCAATCATGTGCAGGGCGATCGCCGCTGTCAGCAAGCGGAGCAGGGCTATGACGCTCTAGTCTGCGCCCCCCTCAAGACTCAGGAGAGGGTTTTGGGTC
The DNA here is from genome assembly GCA_049647405.1 of Elainellaceae cyanobacterium. Taxonomy (GTDB): domain Bacteria; phylum Cyanobacteriota; class Cyanobacteriia; order CAKZMO01; family CAKZMO01; genus CAKZMO01. The sequence continues at coordinate 10,232 of JBARXP010000321.1, forward strand.
TCATCGTTTTAGGCAGCAGTGGGAGTCGCAAGGGGTTAGACAGCAGCACGCTGACGAGCTACAGCGCTGGAGATTTGAAACTGTTGAATGCCCTAGCATCTCAGGCCGCAGCAGCGATCGAAAACGCGCTGCTGCACAAAAAAGAACTGAGAGAAGCCCGCATCAAGAGCAACCTAGAGCGCTATGTGCCCGCCCAGCTTGTGCAGGCAATTTTAGAAGCCAAAGACGACATTTCTCTTGCGCCCAATCGCAAAAATATCACCATTCTGTTTTCAGACATTCGCAATTTCACCTCTCACTGCGAACGCTTAGAACCAGAGCTGATCGTGGGCTATCTCAATGAATACTTTAGCCACATGGTAGACATCATTTTCACCCACGAGGGAACTGTGAATAAATTTGTAGGCGACATGATTGTGGCGCTGTTTGGTGCGCCCTCTCCAATGCCTGCATCAGAACAGCAGGCGATTGAAACGGCGATCGCCATGCAGCGATGTATCCAATCGTTTCCCCTAGCGTGGATTCGAGATAACTTTCATACGGGCATCGGCCTTAGCGCAGGGCGAGTCATCGTGGGCAACATCGGTTCGCCTCAACATAGCGATTACACCGCCATTGGTGACGAGGTCAACACGGCCTCACGATTGCAGGCGATCGCCAAGGGCGGACAGATTTTAGTCAGCCGTAATGTCTATGAAGCGACTCGACATCTGTTCAGCTTCAAGAGCATGGGCACCCTCACCCTCAAGGGAAAACGTCGGGCGATTGAAGTGTTTGAAGTACAGTATTGACAGCCCAGAATGTTGACAGCCCAGAATCAGGATGATCACAATCGCTGACTGATGAGAGCAACTGACCTGTTAGATTTAACCGCTAATTGCAATGGCTAAAAAAATTCTGATCGTTGATGATGAGCCCCACATTCGGCTCTTGATCGAACAAGCCCTAGAAGATTTAGAAGATCAGGATGTCGAACTGATGACAGCCACAAACGGTCGAGAGGCTCTGCAACTGATTCAAGACGAGCTGCCGCAGCTAGTTTTTCTTGATGTGATGATGCCCCATATGAATGGGTTTGAAGTGTGCAGTGTGGTCAAACATGACCTCAATTTGCCTGATATCTATATCATTATGCTGACCGCGAAAGGCCAGGAATTTGATAAAAAGAAAGGGCAAGAAGTCGGTGCAGATTTGTATATGACCAAGCCTTTTGATCCGGATGAACTGGTCGAAAAGGCGATCGCCACTCTTGGCCTTGACGCCATTTAAGCAAGCCTGATGTGCGCCACAGCAATAGGTTGTAGTCCACAACATGCATGACACGACGATGCATGACATAACGACCGTGAGACATCATTTGTCCACAAGGCTTAACCTATCGTCTCAGCTCGTTTCAGCTAGGAATCGATCGCTGCCTAAAGACAGACAACAAGACAAACAACGCCCGATAAAAGCGACTGACGATATATCAAGGGGAATGGGAACACTGTAATGGCAGCTCAGGGAGGGGCATCTCGCTTCTCAAACTTATGTGGCGACGAGTAAGCAATTTAGTGAACAACTTAATTACTTACCAGACGTTAAGTCCTGACATGCGTCTTCGCCGCAAAGTCAACCAAACTTTGTGCCAACGCCCCTATCTCGATGCTGATCAGTGGTTCAAAACTTTCTGGGCCGATCAGGATATTTCAATGACCACGGCTAAGTTTGTTTACAATCATTTTTCTGAGTACTCTGGGCTATCGTTTGGGCGAGTGGTGCCGAGCGATCGCCTTGAAGCCGATCTCTGCTGGACTGAAGTCTGCTGGTTTGACTGGGAATTTAGCCTCTGTGAAGACATAGAGTCTCAGTTTGCGTTTGATATCAGCGATCGCTTTTATGACGAGAGACTCCTCACCGTGTTTGATTTGGTCGTCTTTTTAGATGAGCAAATTCAGCAACAGACCTGCCTACAGTAGAGCAGAAGAACCCCAACATATTAGGATCTTGAGCAGGTGTGTGTAAGATCTTGAGGGTTCTAACCGTATTGACGACTCTCTGCTCATGAACCGATTTCGCATCCTGATTTTGGTGAGTGGCATCGTTCTGATTTTTGGAATGGTGCTCTGGCTCACAGGCACGTTGAGTCAGTTTTACGCCACGGTGGCCTCGGCCTCGCTGCTGCTGGCTAATTTTTTGTTGGCTGTTGTGCTGTTACTCATCGCGACGCTGATTGGGGCACTGATTTATTACTTTATTCGGTTTAGTCAGCCGTCTACAGGCAAGGCCGCCACGTCTCCGCCACGGCCTCAAGCGCCACCCGAAAAAATTGACGCGGCAGCAGAAAACTTGTCGGCCATTCGTCAACAGGTGGCTCAGATTCAGGATGAAATTGAGCGGCAGGCGCTGCTAGAGCGATCGCAGCAGATTGAGGATGGGCTGAAGCGCGACTACCTGCATGTGGTAATTTTTGGCACAGGCTCAGCTGGGAAAACGTCCATCGCCAACGCCATTTTAGGACGGGTCGCCGGAGAAGTGGGTGCGCCCATGGGCACGACCACCGTGGGCACGACCTACCGATTTCGGTTTAAGCAGGTCGATCGGGCGATTTGGATTACCGATACCCCTGGGATTTTGGAAGCGAATATCATCGGCACCGAGCGAGAACAGCAGGCTCGCCAGTTAGCAACCGAAGCGGATTTGCTGCTGTTTGTCGTAGACAACGACCTGCGGCAGTCTGAGCAAGAGGTGCTGCAACGACTGGTGGCGATGGGGAAGCGATCGCTGCTGGTGTTCAACAAAGTCGATCTCTACACCGAACAGGATGTCGAGGCACTGCTGACGCAGCTACGGCAGCTGGTGGCCGATCAGATGGAAGCAGCCGATGTGGTGGCGATCGCCGCTCAGCCCCAAACCGTGACCCTCGACACGGGAGAACCAGTGCAGCCGCAGCCGTATCTGTCCCCACTATTGCGACGCATGGCAGCCGTGTTGAGAGCCGAGGGGGAAAGTCTGCTCGCCGACAATATCTTGCTCCAGTCGCAGCGGCTAGGGGATGAAGCACGTGCTATCATCGATTCCCAGCGACGCCAAGATGCCGAAAAAATTGTCGATCGGTTTCAGTGGATCAGCGGCAGTGTCGTGTCGCTGACGCCTTTGCCAGGGGTCGATATGTTAGCAGCAGCGGCGATCAATGCTCAGATGGTGATCGAGCTGGGTCAAGTCTATGGCTGTCGGGTAAATTTAGACCATGCCCGCGAGCTGGCCTTTTCGCTATCAAAAACTCTCGTCGGGCTGGGCGTTGTCAGGGGTGCAGTCGAGCTGTCTAATCTCGCGCTTAAGGTCAATGTGGGTACGCTGATTGTAGGGCAAGCGGTGCAAGGAGTCTCGGCAGCGTATCTGACCCGCATTGCCGGACGCAGCTTTATCGAATATTTTCGCCGCGATCAGACCTGGGGCGATGGCGGCATGACCGATGTGGTGCAGCAACAGTTTCAGCTCAATCGGAGAGATGAGTTTGTCAAAGCGTTTATCCGAGAAGCGACCGAGCGCATCGTGACGCCGCTGAAGCAGTCCATTATGGATCGCGATTAAAATTGAGTCCGACTAAATTGAGCCCGATAAAATCGTAGAACTTGTTACTTTTTAGGATTGGCTTTTATGATGGTCGTTCGTTCCCCACACTTCAAGTAGGAGTCTTTCAACCTGTGAGATTTCGTGGTTTGATGCCCAGTGTTCTGGGTTCTCTTGCTGTGCTGCTGCTAGCCCTTCCGGCTGAAGCCGCTCGCCTCCAATTTTGGCGGTTCGACTCCGCAGAAAATCGTCTGACCTTTACGACCGACTCTAGCATCAGGCCCCGCGCCCAGCTGATCCAAAATCCGACACGGGTCGTGATTGATTTGCCGGGAGTCACGTTGGCGAATACTCTGCCTAGTCAGCTTGTTGGCGGGGCGATTCGAGAAGTTCGGGTTGGGCAATTTAACGCTCAAACGACACGACTCGTGATTGAGCTTAATCCCGGCTATACGCTTGACCCGCAGCAGGTGCTAGTGGAGGGCGTTACGCCAACCCAGTGGTTTGTCAATTTGCCGCAGCCACAACGGATTGAAGATGCAGGGGCGATCGCCCAAACGCCTTCCATTCCTACCCCTGAGCTGATCAGCGATGCGGGTGAAGCCGTCGTTGCAGGCGCTGCAACCCGGCTCGATGGGGTACGCGTCACCCGCGATGGCCTATTTTTGCAAACGGTGGGAGCAGTCCCTGAGATCGACATTGACCGCAGTCGCGATCGCGAACGGCTCACCCTCGAAATCGAAAACACCTCCCTCTCGACCCAGGTTCCAGAATCGTTCGATATCAACCAGTTTGGGGTTGATCGCATCGAGTTTGAGCAAGCCGATGACGACCCGCCCACCGTAGAGGTGACGTTAAGGCTAGACGACGAAGACACCAACTGGCAAGCCACGGCCACCAATTTAGGGGGCATCGCTCTGGTGCCAACGGCGACAGTAGATGCTGCCGGACGAGACAATCGCCCCCGCACGTCCATAGCTCAGCGACCCGTGTCTGACTCAGAAGCGACTCCGGTCATTACGACAATTGAGAGTGTAGAGCTGGCGAATAACGGCACGTCTCTAATAATTCGCGGAGACGAGTCCATTCGTTCCTACACATCCGGTTGGGATCGAGCCACGACCGACTATCAGATCGTGATTCCCAATGCTCGCCTAGCGGAGGCGATCGCCAATCCTCAGATTCCTGACGGTGGGCCGCTGCTGCGAATTCGCCTGCGGGAAGAGAATAACTCGGTCGTGGTCTCATTATTGCCTGCGGCAGGAGTTCAGCTAGGCAACATCAATCAGCCCAGTCAGCAACTTTTGGCTCTGTCTATGCAGGGCAATGCGGTCGCCGCTCCAGGTTTTTCGCCTGACTCTCCAATTACTTTGCCCAATGTCAATAGCCGCGTTGTTGTGGTCATTGATCCGGGTCACGGAGGTCGCGATCCGGGAGCCATTGGCATTGGCGGACTCAGAGAAACAAACGTCGTCTTACCTGTTTCGGCACGGGTTGCCAACCTGCTCCAGCAGCAGGGAGTCGCCGTAGTCATGACGCGCAGCACGGAACAAACGGTCAGTTTAGAAGGGCGGGTGCAGATTGCAGAACGGGCCAATGCCGCTCTGTTTGTCAGCATTCACGCCAACGCCATCAGCATGAGCCGCCCCGATGTCAATGGCATCGAGACGTACTATGCATCGAGTCAAGGCTTAGCGCTCGCGCAATCAATTCACAATAGCTTACTGCAAGCGGTGGGCGGCCCCGATCGCGGCGTGCGACAGGCTCGCTTTTACGTCATTCGCAGAACTTCAATGCCTGCCTCACTGGTGGAAACAGGGTTTGTCACCGGGGCGCGAGATGCTCCGCTATTGCGAGACCCGGCATACCAGGAGCGTGTGGCTCAGGCGATCGCCCGAGGCATCTTACAATACATTCAGCAGCGCTATTAACTCAGCAGCGCCATTGCTTTAAGCGCTGTTCATTCAGCAGCGCTATTCGTTTGATTGACTCGTTCGGTAGGAGAACCTGACATCTATGACGGCCTTTACCCCACAGCCCGAAGCGATCGCCCAGGAGTGGTGGGTGCAGCGCTGGGTCGATTTGCTCAACTCCTACCGATTCAAAAAACGGCTAGAGCGAGGCCGCATCTATGCCCGCGAGGGCAACATTCTCAATCTGGAATTTCGCGGAGCCAAGGTTTATGCTCGCGTTCAGGGCACAGCTCCGACGCCCTACAAACTCACTATTTCCATTGATGTCTTTAGCGACGAAGACTGGGAATTTGTGATTAACACGATGGCCCAAAAGGCGGTCTATTCGGCTAAGATGCTGGCTGGCGAGATGCCGGACGACATTGAAGAAGTATTTACTGCCAACGGCCTCAGTCTGTTTCCCTTTACCCTGTCGGATGTGCATTCTCGCTGCAACTGCCCCGACCCCAAAAACCCCTGCAAGCATATCGCAGCCGTCTACTACCAGCTTGGAGATTTCTTTCGAGAAGACCCGTTTGTGCTGCTTCAGCTTCGAGGCCGCACCAAGTCACAGCTCTTGGATGCTCTGCGTCAAAAGCGGAGTGGCTTAACCCAGGTCGAGGCTCAGGCAGATTCCGCGAAACAGAAGCAGACTCTTGCTGCCGACGCTGTGGTCACCCTGAGAGCCGAGAATTTTTGGCATTACAACAAACCTCTCGATTCTTCCCTCGTCGTGATTACGCCTACCAATACTTCCACGGTGCTAGATGTGTTGGGCAAGTTGCCTCTCGCGCCCAACGATGCTCAAATCATACGGCAGCATCTCGACAGCATTTACCAGTCTGTGGGGCAACAGGCGATGATGACCGCGCTCAGTCGCAATGCTGATTGAGAGACGATTTGGGAAAGGTGGAGACTATTCTGCGAGGCTTGCTGTATAGCTACGCCATCCGCCGTACGGGGTAATTTCTTTGTGCCCTTCACACAGCAGCGGTTCGCCGACGACCCCCAATACTTCAGCCCCATCGGAGAGTTTCACTTTGCCGATGCAAAGCCCTGGTGGCTCTTGCAGCAGCACCTGGGCTAAGCCTTCAGGAGGCACAGCCCAGACTTCTAGGGCGATCGCCACTCCCCCTTCCCTAACGCGAACCATGGCCGGATGGCGATCGCCAATCGACCAAAGGCGGTAGGTTGGCTCTGTCGTTGCCTCTCGGACGAAGGTCGCCCCCACATTGAGTAAATTGTTATTCAGTTCGAGACCTCGCATTAGGGTGCCATTGACCGCTAACTGCACTGAATCCATTGATATTTTTCCTCTGTCAAATGTTCTTGAGCATCATCCTGCTGAAAATCTTGTGTTCGATGTTTATAGCGAACAGTTTTTGTCCTCATACAAGGCAGGATAATGCATGAACTCTAATGAGTTGTAATGAGTTGATAGGGGCTCCTAATTTGAATTTTGGCACTCTCCCCTAAACGCAAGGGCTCAAAATCCTGGGTTCAAGGGAGACTCAATATATGCATTCAGTAGAGCTACGATATCCGGTTTAAACGAAAATTTACGCTACGAGAGGGCTGGTTCTGTGAGTCAATATCGTCGGTTTTCAAGAGTTACGCGTCGTCAGGTCATTCGCGGCATACTCGCTACGACAGCATTTGGAGTGACAGCAAAGTTCGGTACGGCTTGTTCGTCTGAGAGCAGCACAGGAGAAGAAACTGCGGCTGCTGATGCGGGCGGTGGCGGCGAGCCAATGACGATTGGCTTTATCTATGTGGGGCCAAAAGATGACTACGGCTACAACCAGGCCCATGCTGAAGGAGCTGCCGGAGTCGCGTCTAAGTATGATTGGGTGAATTTGGTTGAAGAGGCGAGTGTTCCTGAGACTACTGCGGTAGCAGAGTCGATGCGGGGCATGATCGATATTGACGGAGCCGTGGCCTTGTTCCCCACGTCATTTGGCTACTTTGACCCTCATATTCTTGAGCTGGCGACCGAATATCCTGATGTTCAGTTTTTCCATGCTGGAGGGCTATATCAAGAGGGCGTTCATCCCAAGAATGTGGGCAGCTATTTCGGCTACATTGACGAAGCTCAATACGTTGCTGGCATTGTTGCCGGGTTGACCACGAAGAGCAATAAGCTGGGCTTTATTGGTGCAAAGCCGATTCCTCAGGTTTTGCGGAATGTCAATGCTTTTACTCTCGGTGCGAAGAGCGTTAATCCTGAGATCACGACACAGATGGTGTTTACGGGCAACTGGGCCGAGCCGATTAAAGAGGCAGAAGCTACCAACAGCATGGCAGATCAGGGGATTGACGTCGTCACCTGTCATGTTGACAGTCCTAAGGTGGTAATGGAGACGGCTGAAAAACGAGGAATTTTCTCGTCGGGCTACCATGCGAATCAGGCAGCGCTGGCTCCTACAGGTTATTTAACTGGAGCTGAGTGGGACTGGTCAAATATTTACACGAAGCTGGCTGAAGATGTTCAGGCGGGTAAAACTCTGACGGATGGCGGTATTCCTCATATTTTGCGGGGAGGCTTGAAGGAAGGTTTTTGTAAGCTGTCTCCCTATGGTGAAGCGGTGAGTGATGAGGCGAAGGAGGCGGCTGATTCGGCTCAGGCTGCGCTGGTTGATGGCTCGCTGTTGATTTATAAGGGTGAGCTGAAGGATAACAAGGGGAATGTGGTTATAGAGGAGGGTGAGGAGCTGAAGCAGGATGACCCGACGTTGGAGGAGATGAGTTATTTGATTGAAGGGGTGATTGGTTCGGTGGATAGTTAGATATCGCTATGGTTGGGGTTGCTGGGTAGAGTCTGCTGGGTTGGAGAGCCTAGTCTTGGGGGCGCTGCCCCCAAACCCCCTGCTGGAGGACGGTTGCGTCCCCCAGACCCCCTCCAAAAGGGTGTGTCGGCTTTGAGCTATGAGTGTCGATGGCTTTTGTAGGTTGGGTTAGAGAAGCGTAACCCAACACGACCCTACTCTAAGCTCGGAGTTTTGTAGGTTGGGTTAGCAAAGCGTAACCCAACGCCACCCAATTATTCCAAGGCCAGAGTTCTACAACGCGCCAAAAGCTTCAGTTTTATAAGTTTTCGTCTCCCAAACATGAGTTGAGTGAACATGGCATATTCGTTAGATAACCCTGTTGTTTAACCCCAGGACACTCCCCGTTCAATGTTCTGTCTAGCTATCTTCTCTCGATATAACTATCTCTGGGAGGATGAGCATTCACTGTTTTACTGGGTAATCTTCCATGCTCGATCGCTACAATTTGCGCGGCACGCTGGAAAAAGTTTGTATTCCGCTGGGGGCGCTGATCGTTTCTCTGGTGATTTTTGGGCTGTTTTGTGCGGCGATGGGTGAGAATCCTTTTGCGGTATACGGTTCCATTTGGAAGGCGGCGTTTGGCAAGTGGAGTACGTTCCAAAATACGCTGATTCGGGCGGCTCCGCTGATGTTGGCGTCGCTGTGTACGGTGCTGCCTGCTCAGTTGGGGCTGGTGATTATCGGCAATGAGGGGGCGCTGGTGATTGGCGGGCTGGCGGCGGTGTCGGTGGGGTTGGCGATCGCCACGGCTCCTCCCCTGATTGTGCAAATCGGCATGGCCATGGGCGGCATGATCGCGGGTGGCATTTGGATTATGGCGGCGGGGGCATTGCGCCATTACCGCGCGGTGAATGAGACGATCAGCAGCTTGTTGCTCAACTATGTGGCGATCGCCCTCCTCAACCATCTGGTCGGTGGCCCCATGCGCGATCCGAGTTCGCTGAATAAGCCTTCGACTTATCCCCTGGCCGATATCAATATGCTGGGCACGATGCCCGGTAGCCGGGTTCACTGGGGGCTGCTCTATGGCATCATTGCTTGCGTTATTTCCTATGTGTTGATTCGCCGCACGACTTTTGGCTTTGCAGCACGTACGGCGGGGGGCAACATTCGAGCTGCACGCATTGCCGGACTGCCCGTTGGTAAGCTGACCCTGATCATTTGCTTTTTGGCGGGCTCTTGCGCGGGCTTGGCAGGCATGGTCGAGGTCGCGGCGGTGCAGGGTACGGCCAATGAGTCGCTGAATGTGGGCTATGGCTACGGCGGGGTGCTGGTCGCGTTTGTTGCACGACAGAGTCCTCTGCTGGCGGCGTTCATTTCAGTCTTGCTGGGTGGCATTCTCGCCAGTGGCGGCATTTTGCAGCGAGCCCATGATCTTCCGGATGCAACGGTTTTGGTGTTTCAGGGCATCGTGTTTTTGGTGATTTTGTTTAGCGAATCGCTGTATGGGCGGTTTGAGTTTTTCAAAGAAAAGCCGATTGCTGCGGCTCCTCCTCCAACTCCTCCCTCAGCCCCTGGGATTACCCCGACTCCTTCGACATAACCTTCCTAACGACAGTCCTAACGACCCCTGAACCGTAAGCAGTAACGATGGAGATGTGAACGATGGCAACGGAAGCACTGGGCTGGTGGGGTGTGCCCCTGGCGATCGCCGCTGGTACGATGCGAGGCGGAACGCCCTTTATCTTTGTGAGTTTGGGCGAATGCCTCACCGAAAAAAGCGGCAAAATTAATCTGGGGTTGGAAGGCACGCTGTTGACCGGAGCGATGAGCGCCTATGGCATCTCTTACCTAACGGGATCGCCTTGGCTGGGCGTTTTGGTTGCAGGAATTTCAGGATTGTTTCTAGGAGCTATTCACGGCTGGCTGTCGCAGCAGCCCCGCGTTAATGATGTGGCTGTTGGCATCGCCATGATTATTTTTGGTAGCGGCGTGGCCTTCTTTTTAGGCAAGCCGTTTATTCAGCCATCGGCAACGCAATTGCCGACCATTAGTCTCGGTAATGCCGGGATGCCGCCTGCATTAGAAGCGGCGTTGCAAATTAGCCCGTTGTTTTTGCTGGGGTTGGCGATCGCTCCCCTCATGGCCTGGTTTTTCAAATCGACTCGCTGGGGTCTATTTATTCGAGCGGTGGGTGACAGTCCTGAGGCTGCGAGAGCCATGGGCATCTCCATTTTCAAGGTGCGGATGCTCAGCATCATGATGGGCAGCTTTCTGGCGGGCATTGGCGGTGCATCTCTGTCCCTTTACTATCCCGGCGTCTGGACAGAGCGAATTTCTAGCGGACAGGGGTTGATGGCCGTCGCGCTGGTGATTTTTGCCCGCTGGAACCCGATTTTGTGTCTCTGGGCGTCGCTGCTGTTTGGCGGAGCCCAATCCCTTGGCCCTGCCCTGCAATCGGTGGGCATTGAGGAGGGGTATTACTTATTTAATGCCGCGCCCTATGTGTTGACGCTGATTATTATGATTTTCACCTGCTCGCCTAAACGGACTCTGACCGGGGCACCGGGTGCATTGGGGACGGGGCAGTGAAGGAACAGTTCGTGGAGAGGATTTCAGCGTTGGGTTCGCTATCGCTTAACCCAACCTACGACTACGACCCTACGACTAAAATCACAAATCTAAAATCTAAAATCAGGTAGGTATTTCAAATGAGTGGATTAGGTGGACTCAATAAGTCTCCAAACGGCGTTGTCATGGGGCTGGTGCAGCTCCAGTTGCCCACGGTGGTGACGCCTGACGATTTGGCTGCGCAGACCGAGCGCATCTGCACTATGGTGGCAAAGGCTCGCCGCAATATGCCGACCATGGATTTGGTGGTGTTCCCTGAATATTCGCTGCATGGGCTGTCGATGGACACCAACCCTGACATTATGTGTCGGCTAGAGGGGCCAGAGGTGGCGGCATTTAGTGCGGCCTGTCGCGATAACGATATTTGGGGATGCTTCTCCATCATGGAGTTCAACGCCCAGGGCAACCCTTACAACAGCGGCATCATCATCGACAACACGGGCGAGCTGAAGCTGTATTATCGCAAGCTGCACCCCTGGGTGCCCGTAGAGCCGTGGGAGCCTGGAAACTTGGGCATCCCGGTGTGTGAAGGCCCCAACGGCAGCACTCTGTCGCTGATTATCTGTCATGACGGCATGTTCCCCGAAATGGCGCGAGAATGCGCCTATAAGGGAGCCGAAATCATGATTCGGACGGCGGGCTACACTGCCCCCATTCGCCATAGCTGGCAGATTACCAACCAGACCAATGCTTTTTGCAACCTGATCCAAACGGCCTCTGTCTGCATGTGCGGCAGCGACGGCACCTTTGACTCCATGGGCGAAGGCATGTTTGTTGACTTTGACGGTACGCCCCTAGTGATGGGCAGCCATCGGCCTGATGAAATCATTACGGCGGAGCTGCGGCCTGATCTGGTGCGGGAGGCGCGGCAGCACTGGAGCGTTGAAAATAACATCTACCAGTTTGGCCATCGGGGTTATGTCGCGGTCAAAGGCGGTGCCCAAGACTGCCCTTACACTTACATGAAAGACCTGGTTGATGGCAGCTATCGCCTGCCTTGGGAAGATGAGGTGGTGCATACAGACGGCACCAGCTGTGGGTTTTCGACCCCAACCCGCGAATATCGCGGCGAAGAATTGTCTCCTGCCCCCTTGCCCAAACCCTAACCGTAGGGGCATGGCAATGCTAAACGTAGGGGCATGGCAATGCCATGCCCCTACCAAGAACCCACATCGGTTGAATTGGAAGGTCTAGTCTATGGGACGTTTTGTTGAGGCTGATCCCTATCCTTATCCGTATAACGGAGATTTGCGCCCTGACAATACGGCGCTGATCGTCATCGATATGCAGATCGATTTCTGCGGCAAGGGAGGCTATGTGGATGCGATGGGCTATGACCTGTCGCTCACCCAAAAGCCCATTGAGCCGATTCGGAAATTATTAGAGGTGATGCGATCGCACCACTACTGCATCATTCACACCCGCGAAGGCCATCGCCCCGATCTGTCTGACCTGCCAGAAAACAAGAGATGGCGATCGCGGCGCATCGGTGCAGGCATTGGCGATCCGGGGCCTTGCGGCAAAATCTTGGTGAGAGGAGAATCCGGCTGGGAGATCATTCCCGAACTGGCTCCCTTGCCCGGAGAGGTGATCATCGACAAACCGGGCAAAGGCTCCTTCTACGCCACTGATTTAGATCTGATTTTGACCAAAGGTGGCATCCAAAACATCATTTTGACGGGCATCACCACGGATGTTTGTGTTCACACCACCATGCGCGACGCCAACGATCGCGGCTATGAATGTCTGCTCCTGTCAGACTGCACCGCAGCCACCGATCACGGCAACTACCTCGCCGCCCTTCACATGGTCAAAATGCAGGGAGGCGTGTTTGGTGCCGTCGCTGATTCGACTGCACTGCTAGAGGCGATCGCTACCTGATGCCGATTTTGGAATTTAGATTTTAGATTTTGGATTCTCCTTCCTAACTCCTGACTCCTCCCTCCTCTCTCCCAACTCCCTTATCCCAAAACGCCCTATGGACACTGCCGCCACGATCGCGTCTCACAAGCCCGTCGAACGACCGCCAGAACTAGAGGCGATCGCCATGACCAAGCGCTTTGGCAGTTTGGTGGCTCTGGATCAGGTGTCACTGCATCTCAAACCGGGCACTTTTCATGCCTTGCTGGGCGAAAATGGAGCGGGCAAAAGCACCCTGGTCAAATGCATCATGGGGTTTTATCACCCCACCTCTGGGGAGCTGAAAATTGACGGCAATCCAGTCCGGGTCAACAATCCTCGCGATGCCCTAAAATACCGCATTGGCATGGTCTATCAGCACTTCACTTCCGTGCCTGCCATGACCGTGGCCGAAAATCTGGTGCTATCGCGTCCCGACAACGCTCCCGTCATCAACTGGAAGCAGGAAATGGAGACGCTGCAAGCGTTTGTAGACAATTCGCCCTTCCGCGTTCCCCTTGACCTGCCCATTGCTCAACTGGCCGCCGGACAAAAGCAAAAACTGGAAATTCTCAAGCAGCTTTATCTCAACAGCCGCATTTTGATTCTGGATGAACCCACCTCCGTGCTGACGCCGGGAGAAGCAGACGAAGTGTTGGGTCTGCTGCAACAGCAGGTCAGGGCTGGAGAGATCAGCGTCTTGATGATTTCCCACAAGTTTCGGGAAGTGACGGCCTTCGCTGACGAAATCACGGTGCTGCGCAAGGGACAGTTTGCGGGGCACGGCTATGTCAAAGACTTGGCCGTGTCTGACATGGCCGAGATGATGATGGGAGAGCGCAAAGAGCCGACCCCGGTAAACAAGACCGACACCGGGCAACACAACCCTGTGTTTAGCATCATCGACCTACACGCCAACAAAGACAGCGGCTTGGAGGCCGTGAAGGGCGTCAATCTCACTGTAATGGGTGGCGAAATCGTGGGCATTGCCGGAGTGTCGGGCAATGGACAGAGAGAACTGGTCGAAGTGCTGGCAGGGCAGCGAGAAAAGAGCCAAGGCAACATTCAGGTCAATGGCGAAGACTACCACGCCACGCGGGAAGAGATGTCAAAACATCGGGTCTTTTTGCTGCCAGAAGAACCGCTCCGCAATGCTTGCGTGCCCCACATGAGCGTTGCTGAAAATATGGCCCTGCGCACTTTCGATCGCCCGCCCCAAGCCAAGAGCTTCTTGCTGGTGCTGAAAGCGATTCGGCACATGGCCGTCGGCTTAATTCAACAGTTTTCAGTCAAAACTCCTTCTCCCGAAACCCCCGTCAGCAACCTCTCCGGCGGCAACGTCCAGCGCACGGTTCTGGCGCGAGAACTATCGTCTGACTCGATCAATCTCTTGATTGCAGCAAACCCCTGCTTTGGCCTCGACTTTAACGCCGTAGACTTTATCCACACTGAAATCGTGGATGCCCGCAACAGAGGCGTGGCCGTGCTGCTGGTGAGTGAAGATCTAGACGAGCTGCTGAAGCTCTCCGATCGGATTGTGGTGATTAGCGAGGGTGAGTTTGTTTACGAAAGTGCGATCGCCGATGCCGACTATACGCTTATCGGTCAGAGCATGGCAGGGCATTAGTTAACCCATTCGTTAGCCCACAGCAAACTCCGTATACTGCCGCTTGAACGGCGAATGAAATCCCAAAACAATATCGTGTTTAGGGACACCTCGCTCCAATAGTTCATTGGCAATTCCGCCTTCAGTGCCATCATGTTGAATCCAGATTTTGCCGTCTTTGATGTCGAGATGAAGGACGCATCCATAAACTCGACGCTTATTTGACCAGCCCACGTGAACAATCTGATAGCGATCGCGCTGAGTATCAAAAATCACTTCAGTTTCTAAATCAGGATTACTGAAATCAATGTTGCTATACGCCTCTAAAAGTTCCTGCACCAGTTGGCGGTAATCAGTTACGTTTGCCATTTCACAACGACCTCCTCTTCAGGATCGTAGATGATTAATCGAACCTGGTAGCGTTCAATTAATCGACGAGGGAGTTCCAAGCTGAAAAAAGCCCGTTCAGCATCGACTGGAATAGCCAAATATAGAAGTCGATCAGGCTGTTCTTCTTCAAGGGCAAGCTGATATTTGAGAAATTGTCCCAAAGCAGTGCTGAATTCGGTAGTTGCAGACGCGCCAACAAAACTCTTAATCTCGACAGCAATTTTTTCATCTTCTTTCTCAGCAGCCAAGATTATCTCTGCACCTAAATCGATGTACATATCGACTCCGCCAAAGCTGAGAAAAAGAGGATCGTGAGTAATCACCCAACCTTCTTTTTCAAGCGCATATTTAACAGCATTATGAAAAATGTCTTTTGCAGCCATAGTTTGAGGCTTAAGAGAAAGAGCTTACATACCTAATTTTAAGGCGATCGCTCTGTTTGATGGCGATCGCCCCATTCATCGTGTTATTCGCTTATTTCATTGTCCCTATCGTGCTTCATCAACAATTTTTCGGGCACCTTCTATCGTCAAATTAGAGTTGCGATCGCTCAATATTTGCGGCAATTGCTCACAATCTCGATTAGGACTGATGCCTGCATTGACAATATGGCGAGGAAGAGCCGTATTGCAGAGATAAGGAGGACTGTCTCCTGAAAATTGTTCTGGCGTCAGCGATTTGGCTCGCTGAAAATCTGCGCCTAAGACGATACTTGAACTCAGATTGACCGCGCTCAGATTAGCCGCAGTGAACACCGCAGCACTGAGAAGGTGTTTGAGAAGTCTTAGGCCAGCCTCCTAATCATGAGATTGACCATGGCTGCGTACAACATCATCTCACTAGTCGTGGGTAAATATTCGTAATCTTTGCTCAAGCGTCGGTAGCGACC
>JBARXP010000322.1:0-2691 GCA_049647405.1 Elainellaceae cyanobacterium
CTTCAATCAGCAGGGCTGGCAAATGAAACACCGGATCGACGTAAAACTCAGTCTCAACTTGCTCTAGCCCAGCATCGAGATTAAATTCAACGGCTAGCATTTCTTCGACTTCAAATCGACCCGCCAAGGCTTCTCGCACGGCCCGACATACGTTGTCTGCCGTTTTATCTGTCAACGCCTTGCCGCCACGGCAGACAACCAGTTTGGCGAAAACCAGCATCGCTGGATAAATCTGCCCATAGAGGCTAAGACTGTGAATCGTTAAACCATAAGCCGCCAGCACGCCAAAAATGTCGCTTAGCAAGAAGGACTGATTGCGATAAGCAAAATGCAGTGCATTCTTATTCCCCTCTGGTCGCAGCTCAATAACAGCCTGCCGCTTTTTGGAGAGTTTATAGGCTAAGCGCAAGTTTTGAAGCTGAATGTCACTGCTTACAAATTGCTCATAAAACTGTGGAAACGCCCGATTAAAGCGCTTGAGCAAGTCTATCGTAGATGCTTTTAAGCCCGGAGCCATTTTAGAGATAATCACGTGACGATTTTAGCTTGGCAGTTGATCAAGGTTATCTATAGATGCGACCTTCAGTCCAATATGATTCACAGGCTTCACTTAGCAATAGTGAAATCAGCGCAGTAGTGAAATCAGCGCAATACTAAAATCAACGCAATAGTGAAATCAGCGGATCTCAGCAAACCCATCAGCGTGAAAGAGAAACATGCGCTCTTGTAATCTTTATCAATTTAGAATCCACTTCGATTTGGGATGGAGTCTAGGAAGGATAAGCAATATTTTGTATCATCCTGAGTATTATTGCACTCTTCCTGATATTCCTTGGTTAAGTCTCTGAACAGTTTAGTCACGAATCTAGGATAGACCTTCATGATCTTCTCAGACTTAGACTTGTTCAGGCACTGGGGCGCAATTTTGTAAAACAACTGAAGTTCTGCAATGCGATCGCTTGCCTCAGTCAATCGCATGACTGGCTTGATTAAAACCTCTTCTTTCCAAGGGGTTTTAGTCTTGCACTCAGGTAAGTGTTTTTCGACGATAGCTTCAATGCTATAGCCCTCCTTAATAATCTTTTGCCTCTCCTTCTTAGATTTCGCCCGGTCTAGTTTTCCTTTAAGCTCTGGGTTTCGAGCGCATAACGTCTTTACATTCGGACACGATCTGATACACACAGTCGCCTCAAGATAGGCATACAGACTTGCTCGGATTGCCTTATCTCCGGTTGGTGCCCAAAATTCCTTTTTGCCTGACTGAATCCACATTAGACCTGCGCCGATCGCCCGTTTGAATTGCTTCAACGAACGGTTACGTGTGGTGCGCTGGTGCTTCGATCTATCGGTAGAGTGAACCCGCTTATAGGTTTGCCGCCCGTCTTCCTCTAGATATTGCTCAATGGGGAATATCGCTGCAAGGATGGCGATCGCAGTATTGCCCTTGATGCCCCAATGACTGAAGACGTTCTGATAGATACTGAAGCGATCGCTCTGTATCAGTGCCTCGCACTCACACTCAATCGCATAGGCAAGCAACTCAAGGTTACAGATCTGAATTGCCATCTGCTGTGTGACTGTGCTTATTCCCCTTCCCAAGGTTTGCTCTGGAAGTGTGAGACCTCTAGAATCGTCAACCTGTCCGGCGATAGCTCGCCAGAAACGAGGCGCTTTTGAATCTCCCCAGTCCCGATATTTGCATCGTGCGTCATGAAGCTCTGGACACTCGTAAGTCAAGCGCCCTCTGACCTGGTTAGCCAGTGATACTTTCTGTTTTTTGATGCCCTGCAAAGCTAGATAATGTTCCTTGAACTCTGAGGCCGTGATATTGATAAAAGCCTTTGGGTTCCTTTTCTCTAAATGCTGTAGACCATAGGCGGCGATGACTGCTGCATCTTCGCGATCTGACTTATTTAGAATCCCGGCATTCTTCGCAAACCCTCGTACTCTTATCCCGGTCACGCCTAGAACTGGTTTTTTTGCAGACCTCAAAACTTCAGAAAATATTCGATGGTCAGATCCTGTTGGCTCCAGAATGAATACGTCACCCATATCAATTAGAGAATTTGCACTCGCGGATCTAACCTTGATCGGTTTGTAACTCCTGGCAAACTCTAATAAATCTTGGGGCTGTTCCTCCAGTACGCAACAAATCGCTTCACCACGACTCACATCAATTCCAACGACACGAACCATAGTGTTGCACCCTAACTTTTTCATTAGATGGGGTTCAACTCTTCGCCAATATTTTGTTAAGGCATTCAGCTAAAAAGCGTTGCCCTGTAAAGGTTATCAAGCGATCGATGTTGAACAAACTGAGGTGTGCAAGACTGACCTTTATACTAGAAGGCAGCGCAAAGTTGACCCTAATTTTGCCAAGGTCTTACGTTGCCCCATATTGCTTTAAGTCAATCTTGCACTACGGGCTGCTTTCGCTTCCCGCGACCCCACAATGTTGTGGGGTTTCGTCCTCTAGCCAAGGACTCATCAGGCGGGATTAGGAAAGGCGAACGCCAACACCATGTAAAAATGCGATCGCCAAAACATCGACTACAGGAAAAACACGACTGACACGACGATTAACGCAATCACGACGAAACGCAGTAGGCCGCGCAACTTCGCGATCGCCAATAGGATGAGAAGTGAACCAACGACCATCAGCTATTAAATGCCTCTTCAGCCATCGTGAGA
>JBARXP010000323.1:0-8700 GCA_049647405.1 Elainellaceae cyanobacterium
AGAAATGAGTGCCAGAGCCGTCGCCATCTAAACCATCGCCACTGATGCCGATGAAATAGGTGCTGTTTGCATTCACCGTTAGCTGAACGGCACTGCCACGGGTCACGGGGTTTTCGTCGTCGTTGGCGGCCAGTTCTACCCCATCTGCGTCAAAGACCCGCAGGTAGGTGTCAGCGGTAAAGGCTTCGGTTGCTAGGGTGCGAATGCTCACAACGCCACTGGTGTCTGGCACGAAGCGATAGAGATCCACATCCGTTGCACCCTGGGTAAAGCCGTTATCGTCGCCAATGTGTCCCTCGACCACTGACCCGATCGCCACCGACTGTATCCCATTCGCCGAGATTATATTGTCGGTCTGAGCCAAGGCTTCTGCTGCCGAGAGCAGTTGAGCCGATAAGAAGTAGTCGCCTGTGTCGCCTGCGGTGCCGCTAGCAGCCTGAAACGGATCGAATCCGCTGTTGCCATATCCGGCGATCGCCACGTAGTAGTTTGTATCGGCCTGCACCTGCACCTGGAGCCGGGGATCGGCTCCGTCGCGGTCGTCGTTGGTGCCGAGCAGATTGCCCGCCCCGTCGAACAGGTAAGCCACCGTATCCACGGGGTCAGCCAGGGTCGTGCCGACGCGGGAGTTGATATCTATATCTAACACTCCGTCTGTAGCAGGACTCACCTGGAAGAAATCTACGTCTCGGTTGCCGACCTGCACACCCGAGTCTATGCCGATGGCACCAAACTGAAGGGCTGCCGTCAGAGGCAGATTGGGCAAGGTTTGAGCCTGGTCAATGGAGCCATTTTGGTCTCGGCTGGCAAAGGCGATCGCCAATTCGTAGCGCCCAGCATCAACGGGAGACTCTGAGCGATTGTTGAGCGTCTTGGGATTATAGGAAGAGTTAGACTGACCCGACACGGCCACGGTGTAGGCTTGGCCTGCTTCGACCTGCATCGCCACAAAGCTGTCAGAGGTGTGGCCGCTAAAGGTTGAGGCATCATTGGGAGTGGTATAAGTGCGATCGCCATCGGCAAACTCGACGGCTTGGCTCTGGGCATTGCGAGCCAGGGCATTGTCGTTAAACGCCAGCTCTCGCCCCTGGGCGTCAAACACTCGCACGTAGGCATCGACCTCAGAGCCATCGCTAAACGGCGTGTCAATATCAATGAGCAACTGGCCCATGTCTGGCGCGTAAACCGTAAACATATCGACATCGGCGATCGCCACCGTTTGGCTGCCGTCTTTGCCGATCTGACCCTGGGCAGTGAACGGAGTCCGTTCGGTGCCGACATTGACTGCCGTTGCGCCACTTAGCAGCCCATCGGCATCCGCTGGGTCAAGCTGAAGCTGAAGGCTATAGTTACCCGTGGCTCCTGCGACCCCACTATTCGCTTGGTTTGGGTCGTAGGTCACATTACCCTGACCGCTGACGCCGACATAGTAGGTGCCTGACACTAAGTTGGCGGTGAGCTGAGAAAAGTTGTCTCTGCCGCTGTTGTCGTCTGAGAGCAGCTCCTGTCCGGCGTTGTTAAACAGCCGCAGATAGCTGTCAAAGTCTGCCTTCTGGCTGGAATGAGAACCCACCGTGACCGCAACTGCGCTGGCGCTATCGAGGGTGAAACGGTATAGGTCTACGTCAGTGTTGCCGATCGCCGTACTGGTGCCGTCGATGCCGATGCTGCCATCGAGGGTGGCGGCTAGATTAGTAAACCGAATCGCTCCATCACGGGTGCCGTTGACATCACCCGTGGCACTGCCGCCGCCAATGCTGCGAAACTGCGTATAAATTTCCTCAACCGCTGCATAGATATTGATGCGAGGATAGCTGACATTGGTATTGCGGACATTGTCGTCTTCGTCGTCGCCATCGAAAATGCGATCGCCCGTTGAGCGCAGCAGATCCACAATTTCATCGGGGGTAAGGGTGCGACCGCCAAAGGTCATAGCCGCCTCTTGCAGAAGCGCCACGGCTCCAGCCACCATGGGCGACGCCATGCTGGTTCCGGCCATTTTCGTCAGCCCCCCACCCGGAATCGTGCTGTTAATAAACGCTCCGGGGGCAAATAGCATGTTGGGCGAGTTGAGCCGCTGGCTAAAGCTGGCGATGCGATCGCGCCCGGTAGAATAGTCAACGGCTCCGCTGCCAAACTGAGCCGAAGGTGCAGACCCGTCTTGCCACACGGCTCCCACCGCGAGGGTGCTGTAGATGGCAGGTTCCGCTAGGTTTTGATACTCGTTATTTTTGTAGGCGTTGCCCGCTGCCGACACAATGGTGATGCCCGCCGCTTCTAGCCGATCGATATCGTCAGCCAAAATGCTAAACAGCGCCTGGTTGTTAGACCGATAAAAACCGCCACCCAGCGACATATTGACCGCTGTGATGTTGTAGCGCTCGTGGTTGTCTAACACCCATTCCAGGGCGTCTTCGATGCGGGAGTTGGAGGCGTAGCCGTTTTGAAACACCTGCAACCCAATCAAATCGACATCGGGAGCCACGCCAACGTTTGCATCACGAGCCCCGACAATGCCTGAAACGTGGGTGCCGTGCTGAATCCGATCGACAGAGGTTGCTGTACCTGAAACGAAGTCATAGCCTGCGACGTAGGCTGATTCTAAGAGAGGATGGTAGCGATCGAGTCCGGTGTCGATGACGGCGACGCTAAATCCACTGCCATCAATGCCCGCAAAGCGCGAATCGTTGCGCATCTGGGTCAGACCCATTAGATTAAACGCAGCATTGCTGCCCGTGGCGGTAGGCTTCACCTGCACCGAATTGGTAGACAGACTCAGAGCAGCAGAGGCGGTCAGCGGAGCGGTTGAGGCAGACGATATTCCCGTTCCGTCCGACCCTATTCCATCGATCGCTGAGAACTCATGGCGATCGCCCTCTTGCCCCATGCCAGCAGGGCGATGAAGAGAAGAGTCTAGATCAGCAGCAAAGGTTATCGTCTCGAAAGGTGGGGTCGCCGCATCGAATAATGGTTGCCCCCAACCATCGCCAACGGTCTCTAGGCCAACAGTCTCCAGGCTTAACCACTCAGTTCCCAGCGCGGGCTCAACTTCATCCAGCAGATTAAATTGTGTCGTGGTGTTCGTCGCTGACATCTCTTTTTCCCCTGCTTGAGATATCGCTATCTTGGCGGGTAGAGATTCAACCTGGGGGGGCGATCGTTCGACTTCCGCAAGTGAGACACGCTGAGCAATACCCAGCCCAGACTGATCTGCTCCCATTCAATCAGAGCAATGCCTGTCGCCATCACGGCTTGAGCCAGAAATGAGTAGGAGATGAGCTTGGCGATCGCACTCCCCAAGTAGGGTCAATTCATGACCTGTCATGACCCGCTGGCCACCCCTTATGCCAGTTCTCGATTTTCGATTTTGAATTCGCAAACATAGATTCTGAACAGAATATCAAAGCTGCACGCTGCACCCCGTTACCCCAACATCCGAAGTGCAATCGTCTTGGTGTAATCATCTTGACGGCTGACTCTGACACTCACGCCGATCGCTAGAACAAGCCCCTAGATTAGGGTTAATATCATTTGACTACATCATGCAGTCGATCACAGCAAAATCGATCTACCATCAAACGATTAAGCGCATCACTCACGTCGATCGCTTAAACATGATTGACTAGGAAAATAGCCAAAAGAAAGAAGCAGAGACGCGACCTCAGCGGTCATGCTGTCTCAGCCGTAGATGACGTGTGGTTAAGATTCAGGTAATTAAGAGATGGCGTTTCAAACAATGTCAGCGGGATTTATGCCTCCGTCTATGGAAGCCGAAGAGCGATCGCAGCAGTTTCGACAATTACAGGGGCAGTTGAGCGACCACTGGAATTCGATCGACGAGTTTGATCGCAGCCCCCACGATATTTTGGTGATTCCCTCGCTGAGCCTTGACACCCGAGAATTAGAGAAAGTTAAAGGCATCCATCATTACGAGGAACGGCTGCTGTATACCGTGATTCGGCTGCGCAATCCTCGCACTCGCCTCATCTATGTCACGTCGCAACCCATCCATCCCACCGTTGCCGATTACTATCTGCAACTGCTGCCCGGTGTGCCGTTTTCCCATGCGCGCGATCGCCTGCTCATGGTGAGCACCTACGATTCGTCTCTGAAGCCGTTGACCGAAAAGATTTTAGATCGGCCCCGTCTGGTAGAGCGAATTCGACAGGCGCTGCGTCCGGGTCAGTCTTATATGACCTGCTTTAACTCCACATCGCTAGAGCGAGAACTTTCGCTACAGCTTGGAGTGCCCTTGCTTGGCGTTGATCCTGACCTGCTGCACTGGGGCACAAAAAGCGGCAGTCGCGAAATTTTTAGCTACTGTGAAGTGCCTCACCCCGACGGCAGCGAACTGGTGTTTCATGCCGAAGAGTTATCGGTGGTCGCGGCGGAGCTATGGGAGCGGCAACCCGACCTAAAGCGCATTGTCATTAAGCTCGATGAAGGGTTTTCGGGCGAAGGGAATGCCCTGCTAGATTTGCGGCCTCTATACGCGGTTGCCCCAGGAGAAAGCTCCCATGCTCAGCGGGCTGAAGCCATCTACCGATCGTTTGAGCAGCTGCGGTTTCAGGCTCCCTGCGAAACCTGGGCTAACTTTGGCAGTCGCATTCCTGAACTGGGGGCGATCGCCGAAGCATTTGTGGAAGGTGACGAAAAGCGATCGCCCAGCGTTCAGGGGCGCGTTAACCCCAACGGCGAAGTTGAAATTCTCTCGACCCACGACCAAATTTTGGGTGGCCCTGACGGACAAATCTTCCTAGGCTGTCGCTTCCCCGCAGACGACGCCTATCGCCTCGAACTTCAAGACTATGGCCGCCGCATCGGGCACTGTCTGGCCGAAAAAGGTGCCTTAGAACGCTACAGCGTCGATTTCATCGCTACGCCTAAGCCCGACGCAGACAACCAATGGGATCTGCAAGCCATCGAGATCAACCTACGCAAAGGCGGCACAACCCATCCCTTCATGACCCTCAAACTTCTCACCAATGGCCACTACGACAACACCACCGGACTGTTTCACGACTTCGAGGGCAACCCCAAGTACTATATTGCTTCCGACAATCTCCACAAGCCTTCCTATCGGGGGCTTCTGCCCAGCGACTTGATGGATATCATCGCCCACCATCGCCTCCACTTCAACAGCGCCACCGAAACCGGAACGTCATTTCATCTGATGGGCTGCCTCTCAGAGTTTGGCAAAGTTGGGCTCACAAGCATCGGCAACTCCCCCGACCATGCTCAAGGCATCCACAACCAGGTGATCAACGTACTAGATGAAGAAACCAAAGGTGCAGACCTGCATCCGTATCGCTCAAGCTACCCCACCACACGCATCCGGTGGGATGGCAGCATGTAGGTGTCGCCCACTCCACAAACATCAAAAAAAAGGGAGCCCGCTTAGATGTTCACCTTTTCGCGATCGGCTGAAGGCAGGCACAGCAAGTTATCACCGTAGGTAGTGATTAGCCCTTTCTGGCGCAGTTTGCCGATAAGACGAGTCACGGTGACCCGAGTTGACCCAATCGCACTGCCGATTTGGGCGTGAGTTAACGTCCACGGCAAACAATAGCCCCCATCGCAGGGTTCTCCATATTCCTCAATCAGCAACGTGAGAAACCCGAGGAGGCGATCGATTGTGCGACGCTGACCCAATGTGCTTAACCAGAGCAGCTTTCTCTGGTGCTGATACCGAAACGCATCCAGCACTTCTCTGCGAAAGTGGGGCCAGTTATCTAAATCATGCCAATACATCCAAATCACAGAAGTCTGATCGATATGGGCAAAGCTCTGAAGCGTAAAAGGAGACTGAGCTACGATCTCAAACGGTTGACCCGCCCCGACAAATCCTAGAAAAGCCTCTTCAGCCGCTTGCCCCAGACCAGAATCATCAGAGATATCATGGGCCGTTGCACTGACTTGAGCGTCACCCACGAGCCGAACAGCACCTCGCTGCACGAGATAGAGAAGCCCAGGTCGAGCAGGAACCCGCTCATCTTTAGAGAATGTGCGGCAGCGATAGTGCTCCTGTGCCCAGTCAATGATTCTCTGCCAGGTTAAAAATGGGCGAGGGGTTTCATTGTAAGCATGTGCTGAGTTCATGGTTGGGTGAAAAACACTAAAGTTGGGCAGAATTCGAAAAAACCGAAGAAGAAAAGCGATCGCTGACAGTCGTGAGTCCTGATCATCGCTAACGTGATTGTCGAACTCTGCTTCTTGTCAAAACTAAGCTTAGCTTTCAATGAGATATTACCGCTAATTCTTAATTTGCAACGGATTCAAAAAACACGTAAAGCAGAGAGTAGATGACTTAGTACAACACCCAGAAAAGTCATGTGAAACCGTACTGGAGTGAAACCGTACGGGTGAAATCGATGGCTGAGAGTGAAACCGATGGCTGAGAGTGAAATCGATGGCTGAGAGCCATGGCTTGTCATAGCCTGCAACAAAGAATTATCTCAGAAGAACGCCGAGTTCAGAGTCAGAGTTCAGAGTCAGAGTTCACAGTCAGACTCAGCGTTTTAGCTCGTAGCACAATGAAACAACACTATAAGTATGAGTTGAATGAACAAGTATGAGTTGAATGAACGGGTGAGGCTCTCGTGACTCCACTCTTGTCAAGCAACCGTTCAAACAGTTTTTCAAGGCCATGGATCAAGATAAAGGAATCAGAGTCACCTTTTGTTGCGGGAGTGATCTCAATAAACATAAACATCTTGGGCTCTAGAATCTTCCTAAAGAAATGTCTAGATTGCTGAAGAAATTTTTATGAAAAGAAGATCATTTCTCGAAACTTTGAGAGATAAACTTACTGCGATAAATTAGATTAGCAAAAATTTAAGGGAAAGTAAGATCAAATCAAACAGACAGCACCGAGGAACAGCGTGAAGCGTTGAGGGCGATCGCCACTGGGTTTCCTCATCTTTTTGCTTCTAGCCCATCTGCCTGTAGCTTACTGCTATATTCGCTAAAGTTGACAAGATCAGATGATCGATTTCAGGAATGAGTAGGAGTGAATAAAACGCAACGTTGATCGCCAAAAAGCCTGTTGCACTTACGCTTGACGACCTACAAAAAGCTGATCTCATACGATTCTCCTGACAGAATCAGGCGATCGCCTCATCGGGCAAAGAGCGTTATCCACCTCAGCGAAGATATTCAGCCGATTTTCCCTAGAAAACTCGATTGTTGCTGTTTTCTGCATTCTGAAGAGCTGTTTCTCTTCTCGTGTTTTACCCCCTCTGTGCATCAATGATCCTGTACCGCATTGATTTGTTCCTCACGTGATGCCGTCAGAATATCCCTCGCCTTGGGTCACAGGGCGATCGCTCCAGCAGCTTTTTCAAGGCGCGATCGCCCAGATCATGCTTTGCACTAGCGTCTCCAGCGCAGTTCAAACTGATCCCCGTCGATGGTTAACATCCGAGATTCCAATGAAGCGGGTGCAGCGCATTGTGCCGGGGGCAAGCATTGAGCAACCTCGGGTACAGTATGTCTCGGCGGTGGCTCAACAGCTAGCCGCAAGCGTCAATGACTCTCCAGGGGCGATCGCCCAAGAGCTGGCGACATCGATTGCAAAAGTTCTCGCGTCCCATCCAACGGGATCGATAGAAGTCCCATTTCAGCCTCCGCTATGGCCCCATATCAAGATTGAGGCCACAGAAGCCGGATGGCTATTTTTCTCGCTTTCTGACCGTGGCCTTGCAGCATGGTTGGAGGCTCAATATCAGGCGTGTCAAGACTCCATACTTTCTCCTGCTGAGCATCACGTATCGACTCAGCCGTCATTTCAGGACTTTCAAAACATATTGATAATGGGTTCTGAATCTGAACGCTCACAATGGCCTAATAGAGCATGTGACGTAACGGATTCATCGGTTCCCACTCCTAAAAAGACCGTGCCAGACCCTTGGCAAGATCTGATTTGGCAGGGTCAATATGCCCATGCTCGCTGCTGTGCTGTGGCTCGGCTAGCCATAGATCAGGGGTTGCTGTCGAGGTCGCCTGCATGGCTCAGTGGCGAAATGCTGCGATCGCACTCCACAGAAGAATTAGGACTGATCGCCAGCCTCATCGATGTCTGGGATCTGAAGGTCTGGGATCAGAACTTTAAGAACTGGGCTGATCCTAACTTGCATCCAAAAGAACGCAAACGCCTTAAACAGCAGCTCCAAACCCTCAGCCAGCAAAGCCTCACCCTTTACACCCAATCCCCACTCTTTGGCGACTGGCTCCGGCATCAGCCCGAGCAGGTCATCGTACGCCTCTGGCTACTCCAGATCGCTCGACTCGGCCTGAAGCAATTGCTAGAAAACGGGTTGGGATTCGAGGCTCCAGAGTTTCTCTAAAGCCTTGAGCGCCATCCAAAATCTAGAATCCAAAATCTAGAATCCGAAATCCAAAATCAGCCTCAGCTAATATACTCCTGCAACGACTTCACACCCAGCGGAGCAGACTGCATCGCCCGAATGGCACTCGCCGTAGCCTTAGCCCCAGCAATCGTCGTGATAATCGGGATTTTGTAGGCCAGAGCCGTGCGCCGAATCAGGCGATCGTCTTCCTGGGCACGCTCTCCTACTGGGGTGTTGATAACCAAATCAATCTGGCGGTTTTTCATGGCGTCGATGACATTGGGGCGACCCTCATGCACCTTCAAGACTAAATCGACACCCAAACCTTGCTCTTCGAGAATGAGCTGCGTTC
>JBARXP010000324.1:0-14765 GCA_049647405.1 Elainellaceae cyanobacterium
TGCGATCCTGAAGATACAGATTACACAGGGGCAAACTGACAATGCCAATTCCGGCCTCTTTCACCACATCTATCGTCGCCTGCACCTCCTCCGGAGGCTGCACCGCAAGGCTACAGCAGTGGCCGCATACAATGGGGCGGTCAAACTGATGGCGAATCGCTGCACGGGCAATATGGCGCAGGGTTTTGTCATGGGGATTGCCGCTCTCATCAGAGTGAAAATCTAGGGAAAGCTGGCGTTCTTGGGCGATCGCAAATACTCGGTCGAGCTGAGCGTCTATATTTTCATTGGGAAAGGCCACGCCTCCCAACACGCCTCCCTCAATCTCGGCCATCTGATCGGCCAGCGCTTCGCCTTCTGGGGTGCAGAAATAATCAACCGTCACGAGGCAAACCGCTTGCAGGGTCAGGCGATCGCGCCATTCTTGCTGAAGCTGCCTAAACACCTCCAAGCTAATGCCAGCCTGATCTCCATAGGCGTCAATATGGGTGCGAATGGCGCGCGTCCCGTGAGCGTAGCTGCACTTCAGCCCAAAGCTCATCCGACGATAGAGATCATCCGCTTGCCAGTAGTGTTCTGAGTCTTTTCTGACAACCTCTAAAGCACTGTCAAACGTGCAGTCGGGGTTGGGACTGCGCTCCCAAATGTGGCCTTTGTCGAGGTGGGTGTGCATATCAACAAAGCACGGCCAAACCTGTTTGCGACGCAAGTCAACCGCAGGCATCAATGAATCAGAACTGCTGCCGTTGCCCGATTCTGACTGACCTGGCTTAGCATCGACAAGCTGCCCCGCTGGGGCGATCGCCACCACGGTTCCATCACAAATTTCTAAATCAACTACGCAAAACTCATCGCTGAGCAAGGGCGATCGCCCCTCCAGCCGTGCGGCTTCGATCAGCGCGGTGTCTGCTTGCAAGAGACTTGCAGGCACATGGGCTTGAAGCAAACGATAACGGGATACACCAGTGGGAATCATATCGAAATCCTAATTTTCTCTGCGAATGGCGCTTTCGTGCCAATCGCGCAAGGCCCAGTCAGATATCAGCGTCAGGACAACAAAAATCGTCACTCCCAGCACGGTCGTCATGGCCAGAGCCGCAAACATCCGGGGAATTTGCAGATTGTAGCTTGACATCAAAATTTGGTAGGCTAGCCCCGATCGTGCCCCTCCGGTACCTGCCACAAACTCCGCCACCACAGCCCCAATCAGAGCCAGCCCGCCGCTAATTCTCAACCCTCCCAAAAAATAGGGCATGGCGCTCGGCAAGCGGAGATAAATCAAAGTCTGCCATCGCGAGGCTCGGTAGAGCTTAAACAGATTGACCAAGTTGTGGTCAGCACTTTTTAGCCCAAGGGTGGTATTGGCAATGATGGGAAACAGAGCGACAATCCAGGCGCAAACGACCAGTGCCGCAAACGTGTTGTTTTTCAGCCAAATGATGATCAGCGGGGCGATCGCCACAATGGGCGTCGTCTGCAAAATCACCGCATAGGGGAAAAAGCTGCGCTCAATCCATTTACTCTGGGCAAATAGAATAGCGACGATGAGCCCTGAGACTACAGCCGCCAAAAACGCCACCACCGTAATTTTGAGCGTCACCATCAGCGACTGAAAGAGTTCTCCCCATTCCGCAATCAACGTCTGCACCACAAGCCATGGCCCCGGCAAAAGGTAAGGCGGAACGCCAGACACCCACACGCCCACCTGCCATATCATCAGCATCAACACCCCCACCAAAAGCGGAGCTAATACGTCTGCTGAAAAGAGCGATCGCCGTATTTGGCTCAGCCAAACCTGACGACGCCAGCTTCCCGAACGACGGGAACCTTTGACCTGCCGTGCTTTGGGCGAGTCATAGGTTTTACCTGCTGACGCAAGCGGCAGCCTTGGACGACTCGATCGTTGAACGAATGGAGCAACCATCGGAGCAATAATGCTAGAGAAAAGTCTGGAAAGAAGTTCAAATAACACGAACTGACTGACCCGATGAAAATGAGTGAATATTCAAAAGCATAGCTGCCCTCATTGCCTGACGACTGCAACCGTCGCTATGGCAATGACCTGACACTTTAGAAATCGTTGCGAACCCAAGAAGTGACATCGCTTACAATTCATAGATATAGATCCAAGACGATAATTTACTTCATGTCCTCTTTGCTTCATGTATGAAGCTTCGGTCTGTCGAGCGATCGCCTCAATTTTCCAGCTCCTGGAATGTATCGCTCAATTTTGAAGCTTTTGATGCTACTGAAACTTTTGATACCCAGTGAAGTCTATCAGCTCATAAACTCACCCTTCACAACCTGGCCTTCAACCGAGAATAAGCAGAAGTAGTGAGCTGTTGATTCAACCTTAGCGAGCCATTACACCTTAACCGATGAAATCAGTAAAATCTGTCGTAACCTTATCAGCCCTGGCACTATTTGGCACTCTGGCTTTGCCGTCTTTGATGGGGACTAAAACCTCGGCTCAAGCCCAGGTTTCTAGCCGCACCGTTGAAGAACTATCTCAGCTGTGTGAGTCATTCACCGACTCTAATGAAGCATTTCAGTGCCTACTCAATCAATCAGGTCGCCTCAACCGAGCAAAAAATCTAGCGCGTCAACGGGGCGAACAAGCCAACGGTGGTGTCACCACGGTCGAGACAGAACCGTCTATGCATGGCTCATCATCCGAGTCTCCTTACGAAATTGAAGTCGTCGATGACGGAGTTCGCTACATCTACACCTATCGTCTCCGCCCCCGTGCAACCGCAAATTACACCATCGAAACCCAGGTTGTCGTCAACTACCACTCTGAGTTCGACCAGTGGGATATAGACACTGTATACAATCGCGACATTACACCGACGACTTGCTCCTATAGCAGCGAACTGGCAGGAACTTGTCTCTAGGCAGGAGCGCTAAAAATTCCTGACAGGGATTATTGGAATAGGGTGGAAGGGCGATCGCCCTTCCTGTTCGACGATGAGCGGGAGGGGCGATCGCCTGAGTTCAGCTTGACAAGTCAGCTTGTTTCGATAATTATCGAAATATCATGAGCAAACAGTCGGCTAAACAATCAGTTGAAGATCTCGCGGCAACCTTGGCCGCATTAGGTCAGCCTTCGCGGCTGAAGATCTTACGGCTATTGCTTTCGGCTCACCCGAAAGGTCTGCCCGCAGGTGAAATTCAAAGAGAGCTTGAGATTTCGGCCTCTACGCTCTCTCACCATCTCGACAAGCTGCGCCAAGTGGGAATCGTGATTCCTGAAAAAGATCGGCAGTGGATTTGGTATAGCGTCAATGCAGACGCCCTAGAGCATTTGCTCGATTTTCTATTCGAAGAGTGCTGCACCCGAAATCACGTGGTGAATTTTTCAGGGCTGAATTCTGCGGAGGGGGCTGACGAGATTCAAGACGCGGAATGTCGCGATTAGAATGTCGCGATTAGGCAAGGCAGGACGAAAAAATTTAGTCTGCAATATTTAATCTATATTTCTATATTTCTATATTTCTATATTTCTAGAAATATAGACAAGACTTACGCACCACTCGCCTAAGCCTGAATAAACTCGTTAAAAGGGTGGGCGCGTCGCGCCCACCCTTTCAACAAACGACGTAAGTCCTGATAGAAAAGCTCATGGTCTACCCATCGCAAAGGATTGATCACTGATGACTACTCACGCATTGACTCGATTTGGCCGCAGTGTGCGGCAGTTGGATAGAGTGCTTGTGGCGATCGCTCTCATCTTTTTGGTGCTGGCGATTGTCATTCCGGCTCAGGTTGCTGACAGCATTGCATTTACGTTGAGCAATTTATGGGAGGTTTTGCCCTTCTTGCTGCTGTCTATCGGCATCGCCGCCTCGGCTCAAGCCAGCGGAGCCGATAATTTGATTGCCAACGTGTTTCAGGGACGCTTAGCGGTGATGATCCCCATCGCGTCGCTCTTTGGAGCGCTGTCTCCGTTCTGCTCCTGCGGCGTGATTCCGCTGATTGCGGCGCTGCTGTCAATGGGGGTTCCCATCGCGGCGGTGATGGCGTTTTGGCTCTCCTCACCATTGATGGATCCATCGATGTTTGTGCTGACTATCGGTACGTTGGGAGCGCAGTTTGCGATCGCCAAACTTATTGCTACGGTGGGCATTGGCCTCCTTGGTGGCTTTGGTACACTGGCGCTCATGCGTTCTAGCATTTCAGCAAAAGCATTTGCCCACCCCTTGCAAGAAAGCGTTGGCAATGGGGGCTGTGGCGGCAGCCGGGTTCGCAACCCCAAGCCCGTGATCTGGAAATTTTGGACTCAGCCTGATCGCCGCGAAAAATTCTGGACGGGAGCAGGGAAAAATGCCTGGTTTTTGGGCAAGTGGCTCGCGCTGGCGTTTCTGCTCGAAAGCTTAATGCTGGTTTATGTGCCCGACGGTTGGATTCGGGCGATCGCCGGAAACGACAGTTTCTTTTCTATCGTTGGGGCGGCTGTCGTGGGCATTCCGGCCTATCTCAATGGCTATGCCGCGCTGCCCTTGGTCGATGGCTTGATTGATCAGGGCATGGCTCCTGGTGCAGGTCTAACGTTTCTTCTCGCCGGAGGAGCAACGAGCATTCCGGCCATGATTGCAGTCTTCGCTCTGGCTCGTCGTCCTGTGTTTATGGCTTACTTGGGGTTTGCGTTTTTGGGCTCGGTTATGGCGGGTCTGATATACAGCCTCGCATTTTGACGCATCTGTGATTTCTGCCTGGGAGTTTTTCCTGAGTCAGAACAGTCTCAAGACAGTCTCAGTACAACAGGTTCAACATCGAAAAAAGTCCTCTAGGATTAGATCCTAGAGGACTTTAGACAGAAACGAATAGCAGCTTCAGTCAAGGGTTAAGCCCTGCGGTGCCAGTCGTCTCTGTCGTCAGTGTCAAGCCCTGACTGAGTCGTCAAGCGACTGAATCGTCACGATCTTAGTAACCGAAGTCACCACCCATTCCGGCACCCGCAGCAGCGCCCGCACCTGCATCCTTAGAATCAGGCTTATCAACCACGATGCATTCTGTAGTCAGCACCATGCTTGCAATAGACGCGGCGTTTTGGATGGCAGAACGAGTTACCTTGGCGGGGTCAACAATTCCAGCCTCGACCATGTCAACGAAGGCGTTGTTAGATGCGTCGTAGCCGACGTTAAAGTCTTTCTCTTTGACGCGCTCAGCAATAACTGCGCCATTCTCACCCGCGTTCTCTGCAATCCGCTTTAGGGGAGCGAGCAATGAGCGAGTGACAATCATGGCTCCGGTGAGTTCTTCGCCAGAGAGGTTGCTGGTTGCCCATGCTTCTAGTGCGGGTGCTAGGTGAGCGAGGGTGGTGCCGCCCCCAGGAACGATGCCTTCTTCAACGGCAGCTTTGGTTGCGTTGATGGCGTCTTCTAGGCGGAGCTTGCGATCCTTCATTTCGGTTTCCGTTGCAGCACCGACTTTGATTACCGCAACACCACCCGAGAGCTTGGCTAAGCGCTCTTGCAGCTTTTCTTTGTCATAGGAAGAATCGCTTTCTTCGATCTGACGACGAATTTGGTCAACGCGAGCTTTGACGGCCTCTTCGTTGCCTTCAGCCACGATGGTGGTGTCATCTTTGGTGATGGTGATGCGGCGAGCTTTGCCCAACATGTCGAGCTTGGTGGTATCGAGCTTCAGACCTGCATCTTCGGTGATGAGCTGTCCGCCTGTGAGGGTAGCGATGTCTTGCAGCATCGCTTTGCGGCGATCGCCAAAACCAGGAGCCTTGACTGCAGCCACGGTCAGCACACCGCGCAGACGGTTGACCACAAGGGTAGCCAGCGCTTCTTTCTCAATGTCTTCAGCAATGATGACCAGAGGACGGCTCTCGCGAGCAACCTGCTCTAGCACAGGCACTAGATCTTGAACCAGGTTAATCTTCTTGTCGGTGATGAGGATATAAGGCTCGTCAAACACCGCTTCCATGCGCTCGGTGTCGGTCGCGAAGTAAGGGGAAATGTAGCCCTTCTCAAAGCGCATTCCTTCGGTGACCTCCAGTTCGGTGAACATCGACTTGCCTTCTTCGAGGGAGATGACGCCCTCACGGCCCACTTTGTCCATCGCTTCTGCAATCATCCTGCCGACTTCTTCGTCGTTGCCTGCGGAGATGGTGCCCACCTGGGCGATCGCCTTAGAGTCAACAATAGGAATCGCTTTGTCGGCGATCGCTTCGACTAAGTAAGCCGTTGCTTTATCAACACCGCGCTTGAGCGAGATCGGGTTTGCCCCGGCTGCGACGTTGCGTAGACCCTCTTTGACGATGGCGTGAGCCAGCACGGTTGCCGTGGTGGTGCCGTCGCCTGCGGCGTCATTGGTCTTCGATGCAGCCTGACGCAACAGCGAAACCGCTGTGTTTTCGATATGGTCTTCTAGCTCAATCTCTTTGGCAATGGTGATGCCATCGTTGACGATTTGAGGCGCGCCAAACTTCTTCTCTAGAACGACGTTGCGTCCCTTAGGCCCTAAAGTAACGCCAACCGCTTCTGCTAGTGCATCAAACCCTCGCTCTAGGGCGCGGCGAGCATCTTCGTTGTATGTGATGGTCTTAGCCATAGTTTTCTCCGTTTCTAGAATGTGTTGGGTTAGGAATAATTTGTTGGATTTCGGCTGAATCTCAGCTAAATTTCGGCTGCTGAATTTTAGCTGCTGAATTTCGGCTGCTGAATTTCGCGGGTCGAACTGCCCTGAACTTGCTGATTAAGCCCGATTGATTGGTCAGACGACTGCCTGACTGAGCCGAGCGCCATCGCAGATCGCGATCAGCTCCGGTCTTAATCAGCCTCGCTTTGATGGCGTGATTCAGGCGTGATTCAATGGCATTACTCGACAGTGGCTAGAATGTCTTGCTCTCGCAGCAGCACATATTCATCGCCACCAATTTTGATGTCAGTTCCGGCATATTTGGAATAAAGAACCTTTTCGCCAACTTTGACATCAACCTCTTGGAATGAGCCGTCATCGTTGCGCTTGCCCGAACCCACCTCGGCGACTTCACCGATTTGGGGCTTTTCTTTTGCACTATCAGGTAGAATAATTCCGCCTGCAGTTTTTTCCTCAGCTTCGCTCACCTTAACCAGGATGCGATCGCCAAGGGGCTTTACAGTTGAGACACCTAAACTAACAGTTGCCATTTAGAACCCTCCAAGCTAATTACGCTCAGTATTTTTGCATTGAAAAAAGTCACTGGAGTTGCCGCTCGATTTCGATTCGCATTACAGTCTTAATTGCATTGCCAATTTAGAGCGATTGAGTGCTGGCTTCGTCCTGAAACGCGCCTACGATTAACGAATCAATCGTTTGTGTCGTAGGTTTAGCACTCTCAACTTCCGAGTGCTAATGTAACGAATTTTGGTTGGCGATCGCAATTCTCTATGAGGTACGGGTTGCCGAACCCGGTAGAGATGAGTGCTAGAGAAAAAGGCACCTCATCCAGCAAAAATCAGGGTGTTGAGGGTTCAAGTTTCCCCGGCTTCGACCGAGGATTCAGCATTCCCAGGATTCCACAGCGATTCATATACCCTAGAGGGTGTAGTGATCGAAGCAGAGAAATCGATGCCAAAACTCGTTGTTGCGACAGGCAATCCTGGCAAGCTGCATGAAATGCAGGCGTATCTGGAAGGTCTGGATTGGGATCTGACCCTCAAACCTTCTGAAATCGACGTTGAAGAAACCGGAACAACCTTTCGAGAAAACGCTGAGCTAAAAGCCTCACAGGTTGCAAAAGCGCTCAATCAATGGGCGATCGCCGACGACTCAGGGCTGATGGTAGACGCTTTAGACGGCGCGCCCGGTCTTTATTCAGCCCGCTATGGCAAAACCAATGCAGAACGCATCACACGACTGCTGACGGCACTTCAGGGTGTCACCGATCGGGGAGCCCAGTTTGTCTGTGCTGTGGCGATCGCCAACCCCGACGGGGCGATTGTGTTGGAAGCAGAAGGCATTTGCCGGGGCGAAATTCTCACGGAGCAGCAGGGCGACGGAGGGTTTGGCTATGATCCGGTCTTTTATGTGCCAGAGCAGGGGATAACCTTTGCCGAAATGGATGCTGCGGTCAAGCGATCGATTAGCCATCGAGGTGTTGCATTTCAAAGTCTTTTGCCTCAGCTCAAGCGGCTACAAAGCCAGTGGGGCAAGCATTAGGAGTGGGGCAAGCATTAGGAGTAGGGCAAGCCTTCTTCGCTTTGTGAGCGTGGATGGAAAAAGAGGGAAAAGAACATGGCCAAAACCAAACGTTCATCGACTGCGCAACTGACGACCGATTCTCTAACCAGAGATCAGGCTGCCCATGACCGATCGCATCCATCTTCTGATGCACTCAGCACCTATGCCTATGAGGCGATCGCCACCCACCTCCAGACGGTAATTCAGCACGAGGCTAATGTGCTGGCTGACACAGACCCAGAAGCGATTCATCAGATGCGCGTCGGTCTGCGACGGCTGCGCACCACCCTAGAAGCCTATGGCATGATCTTGCAGCTTCCTCCAGATGCTCAAATCAAGCGCATTAAAAAATTGGCTGGAGTTTTGGGTCAAGTGCGCGACCTTGATGTCTTGCAAGAGCGCCTCAAGGGACAGTATCGAGGCCAGTTGCCCAAAGCAGAGAAAAAAAGGCTGGATAAGCTTTTAAAGCGCTTGCACAAACAGCGAAAACGCGCCTTCTCAACCCTGAAGAAAACCTTTTCAGGGAAAACCTATCAACAATTCAAAGCGGCCTATGTTGAATGGCTAAATCAGCCCACTTACACTCCCCTGGCAGACTACGCCACAAACCAGGTTTTGCCTGATCTGCTGTTGCCTATCATCAGTGATTTGATGCTGCATCCGGGTTGGCTGGCTGGGCGGAGTCTCCAGCCAGAGAGCACGACACCTGACCAGCTCAGCCTTTGGCTTGACCAAGAAGGAGTCATTCTCCACAGTCTCCGCAAGCAGATGAAACGAGTCCGCTATCAGACCGAATTTTTCACGCCGTTCTATGGCTCAGCCTACAAAACCCAGGTGAAAGAGTTTAAGACCATTCAAGATATTCTCGGCCAGATTCAAGATTGCTGGGTGCTCAACCAGAGGCTGACCCAAGAGATTGGCACCCACTGGCAGAGCCAGTTGCCCACTCTGGCGACCATTCTTCAGGGCGATCGCCAAACGCTCTGGCGATCGTGGTATCCGTTGCAGCAGCAATACCTCACCCCAAAGTTTCGCCAATCTCTACGGTTGCTCGTAGCTCAGCCCCAAGACTTAGAATTAGAATTAGGCACGGTTGATCTGGATTCGTCCACCTTGCATTCGCCTGCGGATTCGCCTGAATCAGATTCGCCTGAATCAAATTCATCTGAATCAGATGCATCTGATTCAGATACAAACGGATCGAGTGGGCAGGAATCCAGCCCCGCTTAAACCCAGCCCCGCTTAAACCCAGCCCCGTAACGCATAAATCAGCATTCCCAGATATTCTTTCAGCACACGGGTCGAGTTTTGCAGGCGCTCCGCTTCGGGTAAGGCATTGAGGATTTCACCCTGCACGTTTCCCGGCACATACCCCAGACCTTCAGTGACCAAAAAGTCGGTTGGAGCGGCGATCGCCTCAATGCCCAGCTTCTTGAAAATTCTCAGCGATCGCGGCATGTGCAAGGCGGAGGTCACCAGCAAGATTTTCTCAATGCCTTCTTGCTCTAAGATTTTCTCAACATATACCGCATTTTCGCGGGTGTTGAGCGAGTCAGGCTCCTCGATAATGGCCTCTTCAGGAACGCCCATGGCCAGCGCAATCTCTGCCATATCATGTGC
Organism: Elainellaceae cyanobacterium; assembly: GCA_049647405.1. GTDB lineage: Bacteria > Cyanobacteriota > Cyanobacteriia > CAKZMO01 > CAKZMO01 > CAKZMO01. Next base: position 9,796 of record JBARXP010000324.1, read on the forward strand.
TTCTGAATCACCCTCACCGCCCCAAGAAATGCGTCCCCCACTCATAATCAAGACCGGAGCTTTGCCCTGTAGGTAGAGTCGGGCACCGTGCAAGGGGCGATCGCCTTCCTCTTGCATATCAAGCCAAGGTCGGGGTGGCGTTGCCGGACGGGTTGCTCCACCAAGAACGACAATGGCATCTGCCGAGGGCAGGTTATCCCATTGAGGAATGTTTTGCCATTCGAGAGACTTGCCCAGCAATCGACTGACGGTGCCGTTGCTAAACACAAGGAGCAAGCTCAGCGATAACACTAAACTGACAGAAGCAATGCGAGGTCGCTTCCATAGGGTGACCAGCGCCACCACGATCAGCACACACGATAGCCCCAGAGGATAGACCAACAGAGGCAAGATTTTCGACAAAAAGAGAAACATTCGCAGTTCTAACCCTTGTTGCTACCTATGGAGAATACCCGCATCAAGCGGAGTCGTGCGAGTGTTGTGCCCCTGCAACCCGAAAAAAAATCTGAAGATCTTGGGACAGTTCTTCATCCTGCCTCCAAAGTTAGAACAGAGGTACAGTGAGAAGAAAAAATGGGGAGTTATGCTGTAACCTCCCAGCAACTCTCATTATGGTTACGCCCCAAGACCCGCAAATAAATTGCGGGCTACAGACGATCAAGTCCCTTCGGGACTGATAGCCGACAGATCTTAGCCCCAACAGGGCTTTCACTAATTAGCCCGCAATTTATTCGCGGGCGAGTCGGAAGCGTAGTCAGATAGCCAATTCGCCAAACTGAGAATTGCTAGTAGCCTTTACTCGATCTGAGCAGAGTTATTTCCATAGAAGGATTCCATTTTCCCGAAAACTGTTTAACCTCTCACTGGGAGAAATGTGAACTTCCGTTAAGTCAGAGGTATGCCGTAGGCTAATGTCTCAGTAGCTGACTTTCTGGAATCCGTATCCATTTTTGACGCCGTGTTTAATTCGCTCCGAGTCCAACCTATGCCTTATCCAGCCGACTTTTCTAACCCACATTGCCCAAAAAATTGCCCAAAAAACACTTGACCTAAAGGAGCTGTGAATCGAGCTAGACCCGTCGAATGTCGAGATATGCAGCGCTTGACTGGGAATAGCATGAGTAATGTAAGCAAGGAGATAATATATGGTCGCCACAATCGCGCCAGAACAGATTGACAAGATTGTCAGTAATCGTCACCAAAACCCATTTGAGGTGCTGGGTTCGCATTTGATCACCAGCGCTGATCAGAGTGATGCAAATGGTGGAGGAACGACTCGGTGGGTTGTGCGCGCCTACTTACCGGATGCTGAAGCCGCGTGGGTGGTGCGTCCGGCAGAACGAACCGAGCATCCGATGGCAACTGTTCATCATCCTCACTTCTTTGAATGCACCCTTGATGTGTCTGAACTAAAAAACTATCAGATTCGGGTGAGAGAGGGCGATCGCGAACGAGTCATATATGATCCCTATGCGTTCAAGTCGCCACTGATTAGCGACTTTGACATTCATCTGTTTGGCGAAGGCAACCATCACCGCATCTATGAAAAGATGGGAGCCCATCCAATTGAGTTGAATGGTGTGGCAGGCGTCTATTTTGCGGTGTGGGCACCCAACGCGTTCAATATTTCGGTCGTGGGCACCTTCAATAGCTGGGACGGGCGCAAGCATCAAATGCGGGCGATCGGCGGCGGCATTTGGGATCTGTTTATCCCTGAGCTTAGCGTCGGCGAAATCTATAAGTATGAGATCAAGAATGCCGCAGGGCATATGTTTCTCAAGTCTGACCCCTACGGGTTTCAGCAAGAGGTGCGCCCCGATACGGCATCAGTTATCACTGACCTGTCTTATGAGTGGCAAGATTCTAATTGGCTAGAGCAGCGGCGCAACAAAAATCCCCAAGAGGAGCCGATCTCGGTCTACGAAATGCATGCTGGGTCTTGGCTACACGATAGTCTTGACCATCTGCCGACCGAGGGCAAAGCCGTTCCAGTTGGCGGTAAGTACAATACTCGATTTCTCACCTATCGAGAACTAGCCGATAAGCTGATTCCCTACGTTAAAGAGATGGGCTATACCCATATTGAGGTGCTGCCCATTGCCGAACACCCCTTTGATGGATCGTGGGGCTACCAGGTGGCTGGGCACTTTGCGCCCACGTCTCGCTTTGGGTCGCCTCAAGATTTTATGTACTTCGTTGATCAGTGCCATGCTGAAGGGCTAGGCGTCATTGTGGACTGGGTGCCGGGGCACTTTCCTAAAGACAGTCATGGGCTGGCTCGCTTTGATGGCTCAGAAGTCTATGAGCACGCCGATCCGCGTAAGGGCGAGCACAAAGGCTGGGGCACGCTAGTCTTCAACTATTCGCGCCATGAAGTGAAAAACTTCTTGATCTCTAATGCGCTCTTTTGGTTTGACAAATATCATATCGACGGAATCAGGGTCGATGCGGTGGCGTCGATGCTCTATCTCGACTACGACCGCAAAGACGGAGAATGGGTGCCCAACCAATTTGGTGGTCACGAGAATTTAGAGGCCGTCGATTTTCTGCGTCACCTCAATTACTTGGTGTTTGGCTACTATCCTGGCGTTCTATCTATTGCGGAAGAATCGACCTCGTGGCCCAATGTCTCGCGCCCGACCTACATTGGCGGTTTAGGATTTAACCTCAAGTGGAACATGGGCTGGATGCACGACATGCTGGACTATTTCAGCGCTGATCCGGTTCATCGCAAGTACCATCAAAACAACATTACCTTTTCGATTTGGTATGCCTTCAGCGAAAACTTTATGCTGGCGCTCTCCCACGATGAGGTCGTTCACGGGAAGGGGAATCTGTTTCAGAAAATGCCCGGAGACGAGTGGCAGAAGCTTGCCAATCTGCGATCGCTCTACGGCTATATGTTTACGCATCCCGGCAAGAAGACTCTCTTTATGGGTATGGAGTTTGGCCAGACCAATGAGTGGAATGTGGGCGACGATCTCAACTGGGCTTTGCTCAACCAGGAACCGCATCAAAAGCTAAAGCATTTTGTAGCGGATCTGCATCGGCTCTATAAGAACGAATCAGCTCTCTATACCGACGATTTTTCAGACAATGGATTTGAGTGGATTGACTGTAATGATACGGATAATAGCGTCGTCTCTTTTATCCGCAAAGACAAAGATTCAGATTCTTTTGTGGTAGTGGTGTGTAACTTCACACCCGCCGTTCACTACGACTACTGGATTGGAGTGCCAAAACCTGGATACTACAAAGAGCTACTCAATAGCGATAGCGAAAGCTATGGGGGAAGCGGTATTGACAACAATGGCGGAAAAGAAAGCCACGCCTGGGATAACCCAAACTGGCCCTATGCCCTGAGCCTAACTCTGCCGCCTCTTAGTGTCATGGCCTACAAGCTTGCGGAGTAGAGAGCGATCGCCAGTCTCGATCAGCAAAACGAAAGTTGAATCCGTATTAACCACGACTGCATGACTTTTTTTGATACAAAGATGCATGTAACCGCATCCGTGCCTGTGATAAAGATCACCTACCCCACTGATCTGTGTCCTGTCTGTTGAGGGCTAGAGTGACCATACTGTAGATGACTCAACTCTAGCCGAGTCATCAACAGGGAACACACGACTGACCGACACTCTTCTGCGCGAAGGGGGTCGGTTTTTTTATGGGGCCATCTATTTTTTTGCTGTTGTCGAGACGTTATCGCATTGCGCCCATTGTGGATTTCCAGCGCAGTTCTTTTCTCAAAAGCTCCAACCCCCGCTGATCAGAGTCGCTAAGCACGGCTCGGTCGATCAGATCGGTCAAAATTTGCTGGAGCAAGTCTGTGGCAAAATACCCTCCTGCTCGAAGCAGATGGCTGTAGTAGGTAAACTGAGGCCGCCGATCAGCATTGAGGTGAAACTGATGGACTTCATCTTCGCTCATCAGGCACGCAGGCGTGTTGACCGGAACAACAACCCTAGGGATGCCCTGGAAGCCATAGGTGATGCGCCCCTTTTTCATCATCGTTCCGACGAGAACAACGCCCAGCAGGGTGCGGGTTTCGCTAATCAAATCGGGCGTAAACAGCGGGTCGGGCTCGCTAGAGAGGCGCGGGCCATTGTTGAGAAACATCGGATTGGAAAGCTGGGTGTTGTAGACGATGCCCACGGCCCAGTGGCGATCGCCCTCATCTTCTAGCTTGAGAAAGCTGCCAAAGCCGTAGTCATCAGCCTCTGGAGGGCTATCGACAGAATATTTATCGTCGAGTTCAACCACGTAGTCGCAGTGAGAATTGGACTTGACCACTTTACCGAGGCGCATGGCCTTGCTCCTTCAATCTTGCAGTTCCAATTTTTCAGTTCAGCGCTTGACTCTCTTTCAGCTTAATGAAGCTTTTGTACTAAAACAGGCTTTCTTCCGTTGTACTTGGTTTTGGCGATTTCTTCAATGGGGGCGATCGCCAGTGGTGAACCCCGACAGGCGATCGCCCTACAATTGGGGGAGACAGCACGTTAAGAGGTTCCGTCGTCATGACTCTATCTACGTCACAACGAGCCGATCGAGTCTTGCTGCACGATGTGAGCTGGGCACAGTTTGAAAACATTTTGCGCGATTTGGGCGATCGCCGCTCTGCTCGTATTGCCTACTGTGATGGAATGCTGGAAATTATGACTCCGCTACCCGAACACGAATATTTCAAAGAAACCATCGGTGATGCGGTAAAAGATATTGCTGAAGTCTTAGAGCAAGACTATGAAAGCTATGGTTCGACGACCTGGCGGCGTCAGATGAAACAAGTAGGGCTAGAACCTGACAATTGCTTCTATTTTCAAAATGAGGCTCTTGTGCGCGGCAAGCTAGAGTTTGACCTCAATGTTGATCCGCCGCCTGACCTTGCCCTCGAAATCGACCTGACGAGTAAATCCCTCGACCGTTTGCCGATTTACCAGCGGCTGGGCATTCCTGAGCTTTGGTGCTACGAA
>JBARXP010000325.1:0-35148 GCA_049647405.1 Elainellaceae cyanobacterium
TGTCCAGTGCTGCTAGTGGAGGTAGAGATTTCGGCCTCGTCTCGGAAAGTGACGGTGAGGTCTCCGAGATTTTCATAGGGTCGGAGGGTGAGTGTGCCTGCGGCTGCGGCTCCTGCCGTTTCAGAACGAAGACCGCCTGTGCCTAGAAGGTTGAGATTGGAGACATTGACGCTGAAATTACCGCCCTGTTGAGCGCTGGGAAGAGCAGTTTCGGTTGCGGTGGAAGACACGTCAAGGGTGTCGCGGAGGTTGAGCGTAGGTGTGGAGATTTCGACATTGCCTGCTGCACCTGAACTGGTCGCCTCGACGCGCAAAACGCCATCACCTTGAAGATCGATGCGGCCTGGAGCAGAAAGAATGAGGTCACCCCCTGCACCAGAATTTAGTGTAGAACCTGAGATCTGGCTGCCTTCGCCTTCGATATTGATAGTGAGGTCAGGTTGATCTGCGAAAGGCTGGAGGGTGATGTTGCCTGCTTGACCATCGCGAAGGGTTTCGGTGGAGACTTGCCCTCCATTTTGGATATCGATTATTGGGGCATTTATGGTGATGTCGCCTGAACGTCCAGAAGCGCGAGTTTGAGTCGTAATGCCACTGCTGACGAGGAAATCATCAACGCGGGAAACATTGAGTGCATAGCTTCCATCAGTTACAAGGCTTCTCTCCGAGTTCAACTGAGCATCGAACTCGGAGACTCGAATGTAATAAGTACCAGGTTTATTAAAGATATAGGTGAGGTAGGGATCAGTTATGCTAGCGCTACCCTCGGCACCAAGCGTAACCGAAGCGTTATCGTTGAGGGCTAATTCACTACCCTGCTCATCGTAAAGTCGTAAGATTGGGTCTAATGTCGTGACTGGATTAATAGCTGCTGCTTCATCCACATCAAACGTAATTTGAGTGCCAACAGCTGCAACCTCAAAAGAATAAACGTCGAAGCTCCCATCACCACTTTCAGCAGCGATCGCCACATAGGGCACTTCCGTTGAAAACAGCACATTGGGATTATTTGCTAATCCAAAGAATGCATCGACTGCCTGTGAGGGGACTGTTGGATCGAATGTTGGCTCGAAAACAATACCTCCGTCATTGGGTTCCACCTCATTAATCTCAGGCTGAGTCCCCACTACACTCTCTGTTTCTCTTAAGCCAACTCCTGTGACAAAGACCCCGTCTGGAGCCTCGATGAAGATATTACCTCCCTCTCCAGTGGAACCTAAGGCAACAGCCGTACTGACTACGCTATTCCCATCAAGACGGAGCGCTCTTGCAGATTGAACGAAGATGTCTCCGGCACTGCCATCTCCTGCTGTAAGGCTGAAGATACTGCTGTCGTTGAGGGCGATATCTCCTCTGGTTGTTGTTAGTCGTACATCTCCAGCATCACCCGTACCAAAGGTAGCGGTGTTGAGGAAGGCAAAATCTGTTAGTTCAATGGAGGCTGCTGTGATGTCAATTGTGCCTCCTGCGCCTGCTCCATCGGCTCCTGACTCTCGCCCAGTTAGCAAACGGCTGCCAGCAATGACGACATCGTTTGTGATGTCCATGATGATATCGCCTGCATCACCGACTCCGCCAACCGTTGTCGTGAGTAGGTTGTTGGTGAGTTGAAGAGATACGCCTTCGATGCGAATATCACCACCGTCGCCATCGCCACTCACGACATTGCTGCGAATTGAACTGCCTTCGCTCAAGGTCACTTCACCCGATACACTTGCAAGAGCAACTTCCCCTCCCGTTGCACGAATAAGCTGATCACCGATTGTGCCATCCGCGTTATCGCCGCCTGCATCGACATTAACAGTTACAAATGAACGAGCGGAGGAGTCCAGCGAGTCTGTTGTAATTGAGTCTTCACTCGCTAGGGCGATCGCGCCGCCAGACGTCATCAACGTCACATTGCCGATGGTTCCTCCTGCTGCGGCTGCACGCGCATACACACCCGCATCCGCATCCGCATCCGCATCCGCATACACACGCGCCTCCGCACCCGCATTCACATCCGCAACTGCATCTGCATCCGCATTAATTGCTCCCGTGGTAATCGCCGCATCGCTCTCTAGGTCGATCGTGCCCCCGATGGTCATCAATGTCACATTGCCGATGGTTCCTCCTGCTGCAGCAACCATATCATCATCCCCAAATACACTAGCCCTTGCATTTGCATCCGCATCTGCATCTGCACTCGCAAACGCATTAATTGCTCCCGTGGTAATCGCCGCATCGCTCTCTAGGTCGATCGTGCCCCCGATGGTCATCAATGTCAGATCGCCGATGGTTCCTCCTGCTGCAGCAACCACATCATCATCCCCAAATACACTAGCCCTTGCATTTGCAAACCCATTCGCAACTACAGCCGCATCAATTGCTCCCGTGGTAATCGCCGCATCGCTCTCCAGGGCAATCGCTCCCCCGACGGTTGTCAACGTCATATCACCGATGGTTCCTCCTGCTGTAGTAACCATATCCCCAGCTGCAAACGCAAATGCATCCGCATACACACGCGCAAACCCAACCGCATCCGCATCCGCATTAATTGCTCCCGTGGTAATCGCCCCATCGCTCTCCAGGACAATCGTGCCTCCGATGGTCGTCAATGTCACATTGCCGATAGTTTCTCCTGCTGCAGACAGACCTGCAAACGCATACGCATTCGCACCCACATTCGCATTCGCATTCGCATCAATTGCTCGTGTGGTAATCGCCGCATCGCTCTCCAGGGCGATCGTGCCTCCGATGGTCATCAACGTCACATCGCCAATCGTTCCAGCGGTCGCCAATGGAGTCCCATCGTCATCTACGTCATCGAGATTTTGCTGAACAAGAATGAACAAATCCACTGCTGCCGAAGAATTCAGATTGCTTGTCGCAATGCTGCCTTGAGCATTCAAGCGAATCGCACCACCTATCGCCTCGAACTCTACATCTCCAACCTCATTGAAACCAAAGACGTTGACCGTGGCATCCGCAGACGTATTCACCGACTCAACCGCAGTCAGTTCAATTTCCCCACGGGAATCTATCCCCACATCCCCACCTCGAACCTGTATCGCCGCAATCAGGTCTGCAACTTCATTAACAGCCTCGTCCACAAACGCATCAATTGCTGCCGAAGAATTCAGATTACCTGTGGCAATGCTGTCTTGAGCATTCAATCGAATCGCACCACCTATCGCCTCGAACTCCACATCTCCAAACTCATTGACCTCACCGATGCTGACCGTGGCATCCGCAGACGTATTCACCGACTCAACCGCAGTCAGTTTAATCCCCCCACGGGAATCTATCCATACATCCCCACCTCGAACCTGTATCGCTGTAGCCAGGTCTGCAACATCATTAACAGCATCAATCACTACACTCGTATCGATTGCTGCCGAAGAATTCAGATTGCCTGCCGCAATGTCGTCCTGAGCATTCAAGCGAATCGCCCCACCTGTTGCCTCGACCTCTATATCTCCAACGTCATTGACACCAGTGATATCGACCGTTACATCCGCAGACGTATTCACCGACTCAACCGCAGTGAGTTCAATCCCCCCACGGGAATCTATCCATACATCCCCACCTCGAACCTGTATGGGCGTGGCCAGATCCGCAACATCATCAACCACCTCAACTACACTCGTATCAATTTCCCCAATCACCTCAATATCACCCGCCGCCAACTCCAAATTCGGCTGATACTGATTCGTCAGAAAAACCGTGCCTCCCTCATTTCGAATACTCGCAATCTCAATGCCAGATCCCGTCGCCCCTGCCCCCACCGTCGGCTCACCCGGCACAAACCCTGCGGTATCTCCCTCCTCACCCACCGGATTCACCGCCAAGGTTCCTGCTCGAACATCCAGGGTCGGTGTCGTCTGCCCATTGATGCTCACCGTCGAGCCATCGGAGAGCGTCACCTCCTCCACGATGCCATTCACCGGGTCAGCGTCGGTAATCTCAATCTCATCCGCCGTGACGCTGCCCCCGGCAAAAATGTGCAGCGAGGCTCCCGTGTAATTGCCAAACGCCACATCCCCCGCCGCCCGAATCACCGGGTCATTCGGGCTTAACAAATCGCCCAACGATTCATCCAGTTGCTCAATGCGAAAGTTGCCGCCGCTCCAGTAATGGGTGTCTCCTATGACGGGAGAGCCAGAACGCAGCACCAGATCACCTCCCGACCACAGCCCGCTATCGGGATGATTTAGCGCAAAGATATCCACCGCTTGGTTGCCCTGCACCAGCAACTCCCCACCTGATGAAGCGATAAACGGAGCCGCTACAGTATCGCGAATCATTACTGTATCTTGAGCTTGCAGGATTAAATCCCCGCCTGCAAACAACTGTCCTTGCAGGTTGAGATTTCCTGCATCCAGAGTCAGGTCTTGTCCGGCTTGTAAGAGGCCCTGATTGGTAACGATTCCCTCGTGTAGGGGCACGGCATGCCGTGCCCCTACGTCGCGTCCATATTGCAGTCCAGGAGTCACGGTTACCGTCAGCAATGGAGGTGCTTCTGGATTCACTGCACTGAAGCTACTGCCATCAGCAAACTCAAATCGGTCTGCCGTGCTTGCCACAAACGATCCGGCAATATCGAGTTGAGCATTTTCTCCAAAGACAATGCCGTTGGGGTTCAGGAAAAACAGATCTGCTGTGCCATCGACTCCTAACGTGCCAAAAATTTCGGAGATATCTCCACCCGTGACTCGACTGAGAATCGCCTCGATTCCTGCGGGATTGCTGAAATAGACTCGCTGAAACTCGTTGACGTTAAACTCCGAAAAGCTGTGGAAAAGACTACTGCCACGGGTTGCACCTCCTTCGATGATATCGCCCAAGGCTCCCCGCACCTCGACATCTCGCATCACCTGAGAGGATTCGGCTCCGAGGGTTTCATCTGGCGTGATTTGAGCACCTGCTGGAGCTGCGTTTGTCAGTAGCAAGGTTGAGAAAACGAAAGGGAGGGCGATCGCCCGAGACTTCTCAAACACGTCCAGTGTTCCGTTCGGTATCCGATCTGCCCACATATTGCTCTTCCCTATTCATTCATCAACATCACAATATTCGGTGGTGAATAGCGCATACTCACCTTCAGCATCCTGAGGCAAGCTAGGTCTGCAAGTATAAAATGCAGTTTTTCACCGCCTCAATTATGCGGACTTTCCACAAGAGCTGATCATAAAATTGCGATATTTCAAGGAAATCCTAAACTTTGGTGCTGACCCAACGCGCCAAACGATGAGCTTCTCAATTTGCCGCTCAAAGCAACGAGCGCATATGCCAATTCAGTCTTCCTGTGTGCGATCGCAATGATGCAGCCGTGAGTTAGGGCGATCGCCTATATCACCGCCGCATCAAAGATTTCTTCAGCAGTCAGCGTCAACTCTGGAAATAACCGTCATAGGTCAATCTGAATGAACGCGATAAGCCTCTTATCGTCTGGATTCATTGGCACACGATAAGTCTTGCCACTGCTTGAGTCGATCAAGCCACACACTCCACAACTCTTCGAGCTCGTCTGGGTTGAGCCATACCTGTTGCGCTTCTTGATCTGGGAGCGCGATCGCAATGAGAACATAATCGAGCTGAATATCGTAGGTCTCTTGAATCGCTTTCCAAAAGGCGACGACCTGTAGCTTATAGTCGAGCAGCCAAGACTCTCGACGGGCACGATTCGCCGTTTTCCAATCGCATAACGTTACGCCACGCCCTTCAATATTAACGATTGCATCGACTGTTCCGGCATACAGGAGCAACTCATGAAAGACCATTCCTTCCACCAGCTGGGTGTTTTTAATCGTCTGCATCAGAGGAATGAGGCTATCTCTCCACGGCGTGAGCTTCGGAGAGCAGGGCCTCATCTTCTTACACATCAAATAACGACTCAGTCGCTGATGCAGTGCATTGCCTCGTGCGATCGCCTCCTGTGAGATGTGATCCGCTTCTTGCTCACCGACTCGCTGACGCCACTGTTGCAAAGACACCTGCGCCTCTTGTGAACGCGTCTTTCGCAAAATCGTGGTCACGGCAGGCACGAGCAGCCCTGACGGCAAACGATACAGCCGTTGTCGATTTTGCCAGGTGTAGGCAGGAGGGTATCGCCTGATTAAGCTCATACGCTTGACCATGAGTACACATGAACTATACCTCAATTCACGAGCTGATTAAAAGGTGAGCCCCCTGATCTGACTTATTTCAGCTAGGTGTTCAGGCCATTCTATTTCTGATGGTGTTGAGTCGAGCGATGAACCGTAGTCAATCATCGTTTGCAATAAAAAGTTACGTCATTTTATAGATGTTTCTTTGGATCAGATTCGGTCAGTTTAGAGCAGAAATTTCTCGTCAACATTGACCGCCACGAATGTCACGAGTTCTGGAATTAGAATGTGACAGAAGACAACCGATATCGCTTACCAATTCAGAGAGGTCAATAGTTTTGGCCGAAAATCCATGAACTGTACAGGCAAGAACAAACGACCTCTCTGCCAGAAAAAACGAGGCAAAAAAGGGGTGAAGTGTGTCAGAGGCATTGCCGAACTCTATCCCAACGAGAAGAAGCGGCAGTTTAACATCACACTAACTCCGACTGCACTTCTTACTCTTGAGAAAATTGCTAATGAGATTGGTGAGTCGCGATCGCAAATTGTGGAATTAACACTGCGAGGAGAAATCGATATTTCTCTCCTATTGAGTCAGATCAGAGCTCAATAAAATCACGAATCTCGTTTCTTTAAGACTAATCGCACTTAGGGAAAGTCACAATAAGAACGGATCAGTTAACACACGACAAGACGAAGGCTAAGATTCAGCGCTCAAGCTAAATTATCGATGATTCTACATGCAATTACAGTTTGAAAATGGAAATCATAAGCCGTAGTTCACTTGTCTAAATAGATTAGGTTAAGCGCACACAAATGAAAAATAACGTGTTCTATTAAATAGAACGCTCACAATAGAATAAATGACTCAATCAATTCCTATAAACCTTCCAAGACAAGACTTCTAAGCTTAATAGAACACATTTTATCAAACACGTATCCATGGGAAATGTATACAATAAAGTATATTTGTTCTATTTTGATCGATTTTTGCTTTCCGCTACGTCCTCTCTCTGAACAAGTCGAGTTTAAGCGCATTAACTCATTGATTAGCTCCACGTCATGAATCCAAATAGAATCATTTCTAATGCCCCTCAAAATCTCTTTGAACTGCTACAGAGAGCAGAGACCGAACGAGATGATTTTAGTTTGCTTAAAACAGCATTGATGCGATACACGATGCCTGAGTTAGGCGGGCCAACCGTGACGAAAGGAAAGCAAGTTTCGTCTTTAGCTCTTGAGTTTTTGAAGACGCTTTCTCTAAGTGAATTAGTTCAAGCCCCTGCGAAGCAAGAGCGCTATTTTGATCGCATTCAGGCCAGTGGCTCTTGTCGGCGTCGAAATCGGTTTTATCTCAAAACGCTCATTGAGTGGGCGACCGATAATCAATGGATTGATGGCTCATCAAGAAAAAGCCAGGAGCCGAGTTTGAATCGGCTTCGAAGCCCTGTTGGGACTCGAAAGACTTATGTGAACGAGGTCAGAAGCACCACGCTGAAGAATGTCAAATCATTTGCTCTCGGCACTGAGATCACCGACTATGTGGACATTGACGGCCAGAAAGTTCTTGCAAATCGATGTTTAGCAACAGATGTCCAAGGATTTGAAACCTATGTGTCTACGTTTCGATCCAGCACGGATCAGATTCAGCAGACCCTACGATTTCTATATCAGCTTTTTGGGTTTCTCCATCGTATTCAGGGCGTTCCCCTGGAGCAGTTATCTCTTGCCTGTCTTGTTCCAGTCATTCAGCTCCAGTTTTCAGAGCAGGATGTTCTGGGCGAGGAGAGTCCGGATCGAGCTTACTCATCCCTTAGCGATCCCATTCGCATCGAACAGGCAATGACGATGGCGGAAGCGACCGCAAGACGACGAGCAAAGCAAGACGCTCAGAATACGGTCAAAATCTTGGATGACTTCTTTCAATGGCGACAAGAGATGCTATCGCAGTCTGGACAGGCTGAAGGATATTCTGCTGCGACCAAGCGATTATTTCTCGATATGGCGATCCTTGTTGCGAAATATCAGTATCGAGAGCAGACCGATCCGGATGAAGCGGACAACTTTGAAGATATCCCAGTCGTCAAAAAACTCAAACGCAAGAAGGCGAAGACCAAGGTCGATCGCCACAAAACTCAGAAGAAAATTCAAAAGCGTTGTATTAGTTGGCCCCAGGCCGTGCAGATATTCAACAAACAGCGACAACTGGCATTGACTTATCGGTTAAAGTTTCACGATTCGAGACCCCCCGGTAGCGACTATTATTCGAATCGACCAGAAACTGCTATTGCTGTCGATGTTCAAAAAGCGGTGACGTTGGGCTTGATGACGCTGATTCCAACCGATCGCCAGCAGACGTATCGGCTCTTGAAGTTTGGAGAATCACTTCGCAATGGTTATTTTGCAGGGCAGCCTTGCCCTGAATTTGTCGATGTAGAACGTCCTACGACTCCAGATGAGGCGAGTCTGTGGATTAATCTTGAACAGTTTAAGACGGCAAAGACCTACGGAGAGTTCTGGTATCCGATCCCGAATGTTCAATTCTCTGACAAAACCACTTTCTATCAACTTCTTGTTGCTTGGCTATGGGGCTTTGAAGATACGAAAGGGAGATGGCCTCAGTATCACCGTGGCAAGAACTGCGCGTGGCAAGGATACGTTAATGAGGATGGCGATCGCGTCGGCTGGCGTGACGCGCTGAAGCCGAATCATGATTATGTGTTGACGATGCCGCTGGCTCGAACGCCCTATCAGGTTCAAACGTTCTCGACCTTTGTCAAGGGGATCTTTGTTCGATTTACGCAAGAAGAGGGCGAGCCTGTGCCTGTGACGCCCCACAGCTTTCGACACATGCTCTCCACCTATCTGGATCGCTTAGAGATTGGCGATCATGAGAAGCAAAGCTTTTCTTATGTCTTGCATCACTCACCCGAGATGAACCAAGAGCATTATGTTTATCGGGACAATCTGACTAAGATTAATCCTGCGGTAGAACGAATGAACGAAATTATCAAGGAGCTGATCTAGGCTAATTTCCGAGAAAAGCAGTGAGTTATGCGAATATATTCCTTATTTTTCAAGCAACTTACTAGGTAATCCATAGTAAGTTGAGATAACCTGCTTTTTGGCTCGTGTTGCAGCTACATGTAAGAGACAACGCTCTCCATTAACAAATTTATTTTTGGAGACGTCATCAGCACAAATATTAAGTCCTGTCTCCGACGGAAGAACACCTAGGTTGAGTGATGGTAAAAGAACATAATCAAACTGTAGTCCTTTGACGCGATGCATTGTGCCAATTCTAATTCCTTCTTCTAAGGGATTATCAGGCTGATTCCGATGGATCCGCTTTATAGGAAAGTCCGTTTTTTTGAGTGCTTTTTCATACTTGTCTACCAGGGAATTAGTCCGAAATACTAAGCATGTTCCAGCAAGCTTATGTTCTGAGGTCTTGATGTCTCCTAAGACACGTTTGAGAAACTCTATTTCATCTTCAAACGTGTCGAAACCCTTCACAATGGGTTCTTCCCCATGCATCAAGGATCGATAATCCGTATGGGGATCAACTCCACCATCAAGATCATCGACTGAGACACCTTCAAGCACGGACACTGCCCACGCTCGAATCTCATCAGTTGTTCGATAGTTTAGTCTTAGCTTGCGCGATCGCCCCCGAATATCAATGCCACAATGGCTTAGGGTAACCGTTTTACCGTAGATGCGCTGGTGAGCATCTCCCACAATAAAGATATCGTTGGTTTTTGGGTCACCGGCGATCGCCCTTACTAGCTCGAACGCAGCTTCACTAATATCTTGGGCTTCGTCCACAATGACAGCTTTGTAGGGAAGCGATTCAAATCCTTTCGCCTGGATAATTTGAGCTGCATCACGCATAGCATCATCAGGTTCTCGCCATCCATGCTCCCGCAGTAGATTTCGATATTCCTCAAAGACAGTCCAAATCGCCTGACGCTGTTGGCGGCTTAACCTCGTTCCTCTCCCGGTTCGGCGAGCTATTAGATAATCCCGAAGAGTATGACACCCTTGGCTCAGAACGATGTCTTGCCATTCCTCTTTGTAAAAGTCTAAAGATAGCCCCAACTCAACGGGAGCAAGAGTATACGCTTCTTGCCATAGTTCATTAGTTTGACTACCGTAAATAATTTTTGACTCTACACCCTCTTGTCGTAGGAAGTCAGCCACCCAGGCATCCAGGTTGATAACCCGGATACGGCGCATTGTCTCTGGGGAGCAAATAGTTTTCAAGTTAGCTTCAATATCAACAGCCAGGTTTTTGGTGAAGGTCGTAAAGAGAACACGATCATTTGGATCGTTAAAACGATTTTGAACTAACCATTTGGCTCGATGCATGGCTACAACGGTTTTACCTGTTCCTGCCCCACCTAAAACGCGGACAGGGCCGTTCCAGTCTCGCTCAACCAGTTTCCTCTGGGTCGGATGCAGGAAAACTCGCCATTTTTCTAGTGGGGCGGCCAGCATCTCTTCCAACTCACCATCATCTGTGATGACCATGAAGCGACTAAGGCTATCTTCGTTCTGAAGCGCTGCCTCCAGATCTTCGGTGTCTACAACTTGAGGTTCTTTCGTTTTCTCTAGCTGCCTCAAAACCTCTTCTAGCTCATAGCCCGCTGCTAGCATCAGGAGAGCATCGCTAGCCTCTTTAGGCAGGTGAGGCAATAACTGCTCAACATCGCTATCGGTCGTGACTTGCCTGACCGCAGGCAATAGAATTTCCGGTACGCCAAGCCTCATTAGATGTTTGTCTTTGAGATCATCAAAGCGTCCTGGTTGTGACTGAGGTTTCTCTTTTTGTAGGCGTTTTGTGGTTGCCTCTACATTTTCGACGTCTACGATTTGAAGAGCTCCAGATACCTCATTGACCTGACAGATTTTCCGGCGTGCCCAGGTATATGCATCGTCATGTTTATCTACCCACAATAGAATATAAACATTGCCAGAATCTGGCTTTAACACGATTGCCCGATGGGCTTGATCTACACGCACGGATTTCATCCGCTTGTCTTTAGCATCTCGAATCGACTCATAGTTTAATCCTGGACGGGTTGGATCTTGACGAAAACGATTGATAAACTCAGAAACCTTATTCTGAGCATTGCGTGGTAACCCGCTATAGGCATCAAAGAAATCGTCAGAAATAGCAAGCCGAATCATATTCTGTAAAGGCATTTATCCTCCTAACTTTTCTCTGATGCTATCCATCGATTCTAGAAATGCGTCTACCGTCACAATGCACCATTCTGCTTGTGCAAAGGCTCTGTGATCGACGTCTGTTAGCGTCACAGCTACTTTTGCTTCAGGCCAAGCTAGTTCAGCCATAGCAATAATGGCACCATCATCACCCGCTAATTCATACCCAGCTTCCGGCAATGGCCACTGTTCTTGACGCATGCGGCCAATGGCCTGCTGTAAGGTTTTTTCTAGTATTAACTGCCTAATTTGCTCCCACTGAGTACTCTCATAAGAGTTTGTATTCTCTACAGGAGTTTCTGTAGGTACTGCTGTGGGTGGCATAATTCCCTCGTTTGCCCCCGATGCAGTGACCGCATAGGTATGAGGCAAAAACTGGTAGAGATTCAAAAGTCTTAGTGCTTCAATCCAACTTTGTCGCAAAGCTGCTTTATCGCCTTGAGGGAGATCATCAAGCTTCATGAGAACGATGCTGCTTAATGAATCCAGCTCGCTGTGTCGAATCGGATCGAGAAGACCCCAAAGCCTCAATAAGCTTGAGACTTCAACTTCACTGGCTAGAAACTTCTGGGGAAGATTCCACAGGCTGATAGCATCCTGACCGCAGGAGGTAGTGAGTTCGTCGATGCAGCGATCGCGCATTTCAGAATTAGTGATGGATTGAGGAGCAGCCTGGGTCAAGGTTCTCAACAGCCCCCAGTTTCGCCATTGCTCAACATCGGGGTTTGCCAGATAAGCCATCAACCACTTAAAACTGTCAGCCGCTTCGAGCGATCGCATCTCCGCACACTTATATTGTTGGTAAGTTTGCGTCTGATTACGTGAGAAAGGTGATTGAGGGTGTGGCTGCATCCCGTCTGCTCGATGAAAGGGATAGTCAGGATCAAGCTGAAACGCTACGTCATCCCAAGTGAGTGACCAGCACCAGAACTGATTACTGCGCAGGATTGATAAACGTTGCTGAAGATCATGAGTGAGACGCTCTTGGTGATATTCCCAACCGTCAGTGAAAATTGCGATGGGTTGACTTATTGTGCGGCTGGATGCGGGTCGAATCAGAAAATCAGCTCGTGACGGAATCATGACTCCTTCATTATTTCCCAGCGAAACCTGAGTCTCGATAGTCCAGGCTGTGTCGTCAAGCTTTAGGTAGTACCCTGCTCGACCATTGATAATTTCTTTTCGAAGAATAACTGAGCTGGTTGAATCTAGAGTCCCGCCATAACGTCGCACTGCCTCGATAAATCGACGCTCTAGTTCACTCTCAAAATTGCTGTTCAAGCGAATTGCTGACAGGCCCTGAGAGGTTTCTTCCAGTTCATCCCATCGCCGGATTACAGAGGTCAGCAAGTTAATAGCCGTTTTACGGCTAGTTTTGTCCTGGTCGAAACTATTGCGGTAAGCAAATAAGCAGCTGTAGCAGCCATCTTTATCGGGGTCTGTTTGACATTCACAAACTCTCAAAACTGATAAGGCTTGCTCAAAAACGTCTCTAAGTTCGCGAGGGTCACGAATGAGCTGGCGGAGATAACCTGTACCTCCTGGCACGCTGTCAAACAGATAAAGAAATGGTTTCCGAACTGAAGAATTAGGCTGGGGATCTTCGCCAATGGTAGTGTGCAGGTGATCAACTTTTCCCCCAAATTTGCGTTTCAATCCCAGTTGTAAAGCCGCGATAAAAGAGTGCTGCCCTTGGTCGGCCCAAAAATTTTCGGAAGGCAGCAATAATCGAATGGCTTCAGATTCAAACTCCCGGTAGAGATACAAAACATCAAGAGCTTTGGCTTGATCAGGTTTATCGCGAAATTGACATCCGATTGTATGATTTTTCTCTTTGGCACGTCCCGGTCGCATCACTTTGCCGCAACTCCGACAGATCTGAAATCCCTGGGTCGAAAACTTTCGTCCTGCCAACTCAACCGTTTCACCACTGCCAAGTGGCTCTCCCATATTTAACTCTCGGAAACTCGTCCGAGAAATATACTCAAATCCAAAGGGAAATTCCTTGTCGCTTACCAGGTAAGTCTTTTCCCTGAACTCTGGCTCGAAGTCAACAAGCAAATGCCGTTGGAAGAAAGCAGTATTGCGGTCTTCACTGTCGTCGCCGAAGCGACTGTCTTTGTCAGCTGTTGTCGCCATGACTTGCCGTAAGCGCAGCATCCGACGAATTCGACCGTGGTCGCTCCACATGCTGTCTCCGCAGCGAGGACAGGTTTTTTCATGGGCTTCTGGTTTGAAGTTCTGAACAGCGTAATTACAGCTCCGGCAGATACGCCAGTCTTCGGGAGATGAAAGCCTTAAATCAATCTGATCGATCTTGACTCGTCTGCCTTCTGCATAGAAAACTCCGCTGGGTACTAATTCTCGAATCGCCAGGGCTCCAGGACGCTCATAAGATAACGTAAAGGTTTCATAGCGTTTGCCGTTTCCCCCGTCTGCCTGAGTTTTGCGCCGCCATAGAATGGACTGAAGCGTCACGCCTGCCTCCGGAAATGAATAGTTGGGCAACAGCCCCTCATCTGTCAGGAAATTGAGGATATGCTTGTCGTTGAGGCTTCGCATTAGTCCTCGGAATCCCAATTTTTCCCGGTTTAGCTCATCGAGACGTTCTTGCTCTTGCTTCTGCAATGCTTCAGGTTGCTCCTTAAATTTTTGAATTTTTTTCGTAAGGTTTCTAATTTGATTACTTAATCGGGCACGCTCCTCTCGAACACCTTCTAATCGATTAAGAATTCGCCAGCGTAGCCCACCCTCATCCTGCTCACCCTTTTCCATAAAGATGCGGAGTTGTTCCTGGGTGCGGTGCTGATCATCCTGCTGATCGATATCAGCAGCAAACAATTGGAGGAAAGAGTCGAGTAACTCGCTCTGATGCTCTTGGATAAAGGTCAGCCAGTTGAGCGGAAACCGAGACTTGTCTTGTTTCTGAAGAGCATTAAGAACTTCATTTAACTGTGTAGGAAACTCTCGTCGTGTGATGTCATGAACGACCCAGTTATCTAGGCAAAATGCCGTAAGCTGCCGTTGCAGGATCGCCGATGCATCCAGATAACATCCGGCAGCTTCAATGTTGCCGGCCAACATGCGGATCGGATCGGAGTAGAAATAGAGATCATGAGGCTTCCCATTAGCGATCGCCCCTACTAAAGCGTTACCGTCTCGCCTTCCAGCCCGACCGATGCGTTGTTGGAAGTTTGCTGCTGCTGGGGGAATAGAGCACAGGAGTACGGTGGAAAGATCGCCGATATTAATTCCCATTTCTAACGTTGATGTCGCTGAGATGAGGTTGGGATCACAGCGGCGATCGCCATCGATAAATCGTTGCTCTAACCATTCTCGATTCGTACGAGCTAGCAGACCCGTGTGCTCAGCGGCCATAATTCGCCGAACTTCGCCATTTTGGTAAATCTGACGGTAGTAGGCTAATCCCGTACGCGGATCGGGACGATAGTGCCCCGTACATCCTGCTGCGAGGCAGGTCATTTCTTTTAGGGTCGCGTGCTCACGAGGACTCGCTGTAAGTTGGTGGTTACAGCGATCGCACGACAAGACTTCCCCTCCTGATTTCAAATGAATTTGAGCCATTGGAATTCCCCAGGCTCTGCCGCTACCGCAATTGCGAATCTCTAAAACAGCATCTTCAACCAGCGTGTCTAGCACAGTCTGCAAAATGGTAACAACTTGCTCTTTAAGCAATAGACTCTCTCCAGCAAACACACGGCGAGCCCAGTCTTCACACCAGCTTAGACGGTTTCCAGTTTGCCAAGCCCGCTCGAAGCGGGTATCTCCAGCAGAAACATTGACCAAAAAAGTGGGCGCTGGAATTCGAGGCCCAAGGTTGGGCATGTAGAGAGGGCGCTGAAGCAAAAACGTGTTGCCCGCTGCACTGATATAAGACGCGGTCACTGGCTGCAAGATGCCACCCCTCTGCCGAAGGTGATGGAGGATGCCCAAGACAAACTGTCGAACATTGTCGAGTGAGGTTTGCCGCAACTCCTCTATTTCATTCGTCAACCAGAGATGGATAGCAGCGATCGCCTTTTCTAGAGGCTCAGGATCAAAGCTCGCAGCACAGACACCACTTCGTTCGAGCGACGGCCCCACTCCAGAACGATGGCCAAACTGGTTCACAATCTCCCAGGTGAGACGGTTGTTAACGATAGTGATCAGACTACTATCGTTCGGTAAGTCAGGATGGTCACTATGCAAAAAATCGTCCCACTCGCGTAACCACTCCAGATCCGTGGTTAAGAAGGTAGCAACATAGTTTCCGACAGAACCCAACCGGTTACGCCAAAACTTAGGAAACTTCTCCGTAAGAGATTCTAGACTCAGCCCTTCAGGGTGAGTCGCGATGGTGTGGGCGATCGCCGTTCTCAACGTTGTGCGATAGGTGCGAGCACCATAGAACCCTGCTCGGTGAGCAGCATCTTGCACCGAATCAGAAAAGGTTAGTAGCTTTTTATCTCTGTTGAAGGGGGTTGTATAGAGCACTCCAATCATCGCGCTGGTTAGACTCGCCGCCTGAGCTCCAATAATGGACAAGCCATTGCTGCTGCTACAGTAGGGACAATTACTGCTAGAGAACAAAACAGCTTGTCCATTGCGAGACTCTGTATAGCTAGTGTTAGGAATATGAACTCGGATTAGTTCATCGCTATTACAGGACGAGCAGTGGCTTGATCTAGGGCTATTGAATGAAAAGCAGTGACTACAGAAAAGTCGAGAATCGGGTTGTGATTCGTGGCATGGAAAGATAAAGGTGACCAGAGGCTTCCGGCTAAAGTAGTCTCGGTAAAAGCGCTGAAGGTCGTTGGCAATCAGTTTTGAAGCATTCTGAGACGGACGGACTCCTGCCCATCCTGTCGCGCCACAATCTCGGCAGTGGACGATAGGCAGTGTCTTCTCTTTTTGCTTAGTCGTTAAATCATCTGAGTAGAGTAAATGAGGCTCACGCTCAACAGAGCCGACCATGCGCTTTAGTTCGCGAAACCAAATTTGGACTCTGAGAGACAACCAGGGCAAGATAACCTCTTGCCCGTCAGATTTTTGCCCTAGTTGACGGGCCACTGAAATAAGCGAAAGCAAGCTATCGAGCAAGAGCAAATCATAGTCGGGAGGAGCATCTGTAGGCAGATGGAGCAAACGTTGAAACTTATCTAGGAGCTCGTTGTAGTTTTTGGGGCTTTGCTCTAATGAACGAATGAGGTTTTGGACGATTGGCAATGCCTTTAGCTCTTCTCCTAAGGAGATCTTCCAAGGGTCATTGAGAGGACGATTGGGATCCAGGTCTGCTAGTGCTAGCTGCTCAGGATTACCCCCAGACAGAGGCAAAGTCTTTTGTTCTGCTGCCATCCCCAGACTCAACCCGCCTGAGTCATTCAAGGAAACCTGATCTTGTAGCCACAGATCAGCCTGTGCCCGAATGTAAGCATCTGGCGAGGCATAAAAATCAGGTCGGAGCTGAGCAATCACATCTGGCCCTGGCAGGGGCAGCATATTGATGAAGGTATCTTGAAGGAATTCACTGGCGGTGATCCGGTCTTCCTCGATTAAGGCGTCGGCATCGAATGGCTCTTGAAAAATCGTTTGAGCATAGTCCAGCATGTCTTGGCGGTTAGACTCTCCCCCCAAAGTCGCTGAGGTACCCACACAGGCTAAATGCTGAGGGGGAACTTGCAAGCGATGCTTAAGCCGACGTATGAGGCAAGCCAAGTCAGTTCCCTGCGCCCCGTCGAAGGTGTGGAATTCGTCAACGACCATATACCTCAAGGTATGAGACTCGTTTTGCTGCCAGAGTCTTTGGGTATCAGGCTGGATCAGGAGATAATCCAGCATTTTGTAGTTGGTCAGTAACAAATCAGGAGGAGCTTCACGCATCACCTGCTTGTCGGTGATGACCTTCTCCGCACTCATGTGGGTGGTGGGTGTGGCGTCACTGTCTCCCACATATAGTCCTGCTCTGACCTTGCCACTGAGAGACGGTGTATTGTGAATCAGCTCTGCAAAGCGCTTGGCTTGGTCGGTCGCCAGAGCGTTCATGGGATAAATCAGAATGGCTTTAATTCCAGGCTCATCGCAATGCTGACGGCAGTGTTCCAAAATCGGCATCAGGAAACACTCGGTTTTACCTGAGCCCGTCCCCGTTGCAATCAGAGTGGATTGGTAATAAGGAGGACTCAGCCGTAAAAAAGCCTTCTCCTGATGCCGATAGGGGGCAAAGCCCAGGGGAATATGTTGAAAAAAGTCGGTATCAGAGACGCTAGAGCGGAATGGAAGGCCGATGGAGAGATATGGCCCCTTGCAGATATGGTCTGGAGTGTCCAGAAATCGATCGACCAAGTGTTCGAACCCTGGAGTAGTCGGTCTGAAAGTGGTGCGGAGATAATCTGAGACGCAGTTTCGAACCTGGGTGGCGACAACAGAAGGGATCACGAGACAAGTTTTCCTTTGTTAATTGCTGGAGCGACGCTTTGCTTTTTTAGACTTCCCCTGACCTCGACCTTTGCGGCTGTTTACAGGTGCGCCCGTTTTCATCCCAGTGAAGTGGCTGGCTTGATATCGATTTCGTTCTTCAGCTTCTTGCCGAGGTAAAACGATTAGAGTGCGGCCATCAGACGTTTTAGTCATTGTCGCAGCTTGACGGTTTTGGCGTCTGAGGCGATCGCTTGTTGATTCGAGATGGCGCAGCTGCTGCTGAATAGTTAAAATCCGTCCTTGCATTTCGCTGATACAGGCATTCATTTCCCGCCCCGGAATACTATGTTGCAAGCTTTCAAGCCGTGACTGCAAGTTACATAAGTGATGAATTTGCTGGCGGAGTTCTCTTACAAGTTGAGGAATCGCTTGAAGTTGAGTCATGGTAGCTTAGGTACGGACGTTTGTGATGGAATCAAGGGGAAGGTCATCACCTGATCAATCTGGCCGAAAATGGCATTCTGCTTCACGTTGCTGTTTTGCGTCTCCAGGGGGCGATGTTGCCTAAAACTGATCAGAGTATTCCCGGATGCCGTGGAAGAAGAGTAAGTTCAGATGAAATTCTTAATCTTTTGACAAAAAGATAACGGGCGAGGCATCAATATTTAGCAATCTTGAAAATAAGAATTTACGCCTAATGTAAATTAGCGTTTTGAATGCGAACACTTGCGGGTCAGGAGAGCCAGTCAACCCATCGTCTCAAACCGTTAACGTATCAATTCCTCTTAGTCGCAGTCCGGTGGTGATTTGGCGAGGAACGTTCTCGTCCATGTAAAACCGGAGGGTCATTCAATGGCTCCGGCAGCTCTCAGTTTTTGGACGATGCGGGAAGGGTAAGCATTGCGACGGAGCGTTTCGACTCGCTCAAGGCGCTGTTCGATTTCGGCGTCGATGGTTTCTTTGGAGTCCCAGTAGTAGGCGAGGGCGGAGTAAATTTTGCTGAGGGAGATGTGAGGGTATTGGAAATGGAGTTGTTCGGGACTCCAGCCATAGGCCATGTGAGAGGTGATGAGTTCGCTGACTTTCAGGGTGGAGCCAACGATGAGGGCGATGCCGTTGTCATCGAGTTCGATGTATTTGTAGTCGGTGGCGGTGGGGGGCATGGGGCATGTCCTGTTTTTTCCTAATGTGTCAAATTTGTGAAGTATGCCCAGGCGGTGCGGTAGTCGCTCACCCGATCGCCCTTCTCAAACCGAGCTACATGGATAATTTGGGTATGTGTCTCAATTTTCTCCTCTTCTTTTCTCCTCTTCTAAGATGTCAGGATTGAAGGATTGTCTGAAGCTCCGATACGAGCGTCGGTAGGTCTTGGGCGACGATATCCCAGATGATGTCGAGGTTAACGTCAAAATAGGCGTGGGATAGGCGATCGCGCGTACCGGCAATTTGACGCCAGGGAATATTGGGGGCTTGGGCGCGGGTTTCTGGAGAGACCAGGACTTACGCATTGACAGGAGAGTCAATATGTGGGTTGAAGATAAAAGGTGTTTTATCGAGCAATCCTTTGCGCATCTCCACGAAACCTTCAACGGCTCATTGCACAATCGACCTGTACGTCCGCTACCTGCTCGCCCAACCTCAAGGCTCAGGTTGCTGTGAACTGGCTGAGATCCTCAAGCCGATCTCTCACGACAGCATCAATCGGTTTCTGTGCCGAGAACGCTATGAGCCCAAGGATCTCTTCGATGAGTTAGTCAATCACGGTTGGATTGAGCGGGTGGGTGGCGTGTTGAGCGTAGACGATACGGTACTGGAAAAACCCTACTCACAGCGAGAAGCCACGGCTCTTTTGGGCTATTTCTGGAGTAGTAAAGCAGCCAAGCCTGTTCTGGGACTCTCGTTGCTCACGCTCTACTACACCAGTGTCAATGGTGTGCGGGTGCCCATCAACTATCGCCTTTATGACAAAGCGGAAGGCAAAACCAAAAATCAGTACTTCCAAGAGATGTGGCAAGACGTCAGGCAGTGGGGCCTCCGTCCTCGAGCGGTCACCTCCGATACGTGGTATGCCGCTAAGGCGAACCTCACTCTGCTCAAAAACGACCAGACGGGGTTCTTAGTCGGGATCGCCAAGAATCGATTAGTGCGCTTCACGCCCCATCAGCCTTATCAACGGGTGGAGCACCTGACGATTCCTGACTCCGGGATCTTGGTCTATCTTAAAGGAGTCGGGCAACTCAAGGTCTTTTGCCAGCGCTTCAAAAACGAATCGTGTCGGTATTATGCCTTGTCCTTGCCTGACCCCGAGGCTTTGGCGACTGCGGCAGCAGAGGACTTCGAGCAGTTGCGCACCCTACATTGGGGCATCGAATGTTTTCACCGAGCCGGAAAACAACTGTGTGCCCTACGACGGTTTCGGGTGCGAGTGAAGGACGCCATTCACACTCACATCTTTTGTGCCCTCCGCGCCTTCATTGAGTTGGAACTGCAAGTGTGGCAGCAGCAGTTAGGCAATCGGTATGAACTCCAGCGTCGCCTCTATCAAGAGGTTGCTCGACAGTTCATCCTCCAAGCGCCGTTAACTCGGAAGCTGAATGAACCCTGATGACGTTGAATTTGTCAATGCGTAAGTCCTGGAGACGTTTTTAGCGGCCTCACCGAGGATCTCCACCAGGCGAACGATCGCCAAGGCCAGCATTTCACTGTCGTTGAGGTCTTGGCGAGAACACCCCTGGGTGAACTGAATGGCTTTCTGGGCAGCATCGAGCATGTGCCGCAAGCGCACGGTATCAGTTTTGGGGCTGGTCATAAATCACCTCGGCTTCGGCTATGACCTGGTCGCGAAAGTAGCGGCTAAGGTCTTGGGGCGTGTTGAGGTCAACGGTGCGCCCAAGTAGCTCGGAAAGTTGGTCTTGCAGGTCAATGAAGGCGAAGCCGGGGGTATGCCCTGGTTCAAATTGCACCAGGATATCGATGTCGCTCTGGGGGGTGAAATCATCCCGCAGGATGGAGCCAAACAAGGCTAATTGGCGAATGTGGTGCTGTTGGCAGAACTCGGCAATTGGCGCTTGGGGGATGGGGATGGGGAGTTGGCGGGTAGAGGGCATGGGGCATGTCCTGATTTTTTCCTAGTGTGTCAAATTCTCGAAGTAAGCCCAGGCGGTGCGGTAGTCGCTGACCCGATCGCACTTATCAAACGGGGCTTCGTAGACGATCTTGCGGTAGCGGGGGCCGCCTTCGGCGTTGACCCAGCGCTCGCCGGGGCGGAGGGGGACTGTGGGGGGCAGGGTGTCGTCTTCGATTTCGATTTCGAGGGTATCGACGGTGGCTTGCTGGGTTTCGGCGTTGAAGACATCTTCCCAGCCGATGATGGCTTGCTTTTTGTTGCCTTTGCGGGGAAGGCCAACCCCTGTTAGCCCTTTGCTGGTGGTGAAGACGATGCGCCCGTTTTTGTCGTAGTAGGTTTCGCGTTCATATTGCTGCATGACGGGGAACTGGACGCGGTAGATGGTGATGAGTTCGTCGAGGGTGAGGCCGAGGGCGATGGCGGCGAGGACGTCGATTTCGACGAGGGCTTGGCGGCGGGCGTAGTCGGTGCGGAGGGCGTGGGTGCGTTGCCAGGTGGGAGTGAGGTTGGCAAAGAAGCTGTGATCGAGGCGGGGATCGTGGGGTTTGCTCCAGTGGTCGGTGGTGAAGGCGGGGGAGAAGGTGTCGGCCCAGAGGTCGGTGTAGTGGGTGGTGAGGCAGTTGAGGGTTAATGCTCTTACCCGCATTCTCGGATCGCTTTTGAGAATCGGTAATTGCCGAGCGACATCATTACGAAAATGTCCTTTGCCTGTGGTTTTTACAAAGAAATCAAAAGGAATAGAGACATAAGAAGCCACAAGATCAACGAGTGAAGCATTATCTTGCAGGCAAATTCCAAAACCCAAATCAATGTGAGCAACTTTGGGAGGAATAATGGTGCTGATCAAGGTTCGTTCACCGGACTGACTCAGCATTGTTCGGCTGACGACCCGATAAAAGTTGGTGACGGGGGGTTGGGTGCCCCAGGGGACTTTGGGGGTGCGGCGTTGGTATTCGGCGCGATCGCAGTCGGGGACGTAGTTGGTGCGGGGCAGGTAGTCGTCGGGCAGCGCGGTGAGGTCGAGTACGTCGTAGTCGCTGTTGAGGTTGCAAGGATAGCGAGGGGTTTTGTTCAGCGGGTTCGCCACAAAGAAATGCGGCCCCGAGAGAATCAGGGTTTCCGTATCTTCTGCAAACTGGGTATCGCGGCGAATAGTGTGATCTTTCTTGACGGCATTAGTTTCGTCAAACATGACTGTCGCATAATACTCACCCGACAAATTGCCTAAGCGTTGTTCTTGAGCACTAAATTTTTGAAGAACGTTGACCAAATTTTGAGCATGTAGAGCAGGCAAGCGCGCTTCATCAGCATGGGTGCCTTCGCCGTCGTAGAGTTTGGCAAAGAGATCGAGGGTGTCTAGGTCAACGCTAATAATTCGGGCGGGGTGCCCTGTTGTTTCCCATTTGCTGTCATCGTTTTTGATGCCGGGAATTTTGGCAGACCCAGAGGATTCAAAGCATTCAAAAACGGTTTTAGGACTGAACAGGTTGGCAATGTGAACAAAGCGAATCACATCAGCCGTTGAGTCCGATGGCTTTTGATAAATGTTGATGCTGAATTTTGTGCAGTGATGGACTTCGCTGAAAAGGCGCAATTCGTTGTCAAATTGGAAATGTCCTTGCAAATATCGATAAAGTGTTGACCGGAGTAAGCCACCTTTTGGATCGTCATAAACCCCTTCAGGGTGTAAAAACCCGGATACTCCTTCTTGCTTGGTAAAACTCCAGGCTTGGGGCAAAAAGCATTTAAATAGGTTCGTTTGGCTGCCCTTTAGCAGCGGGTAATTCTGGACTGCATTCAGAAAATTCTGAGTCCCGTCTGATTCTTCAAACTCCCCTAAATAGCCATTCCGCAAGCCCGGATATCCTGCAAACAGGTCTTCCCGCGTTGCTGCCAGCTTACTCGCCGATAGTTTCCGCAGTTCCACTACCGGGTTGTAGTCCCCCAGAATGCCGCTTTCCTGCCATTCCACCTTCACCCACGGGGGATTCCCCACCATCAAATCAAACCCACCCCGTTCCCGAAAAATATCGGCAAACTCCAGCTCCCAATGGAAAAAGCGGTGGCGTTGGGCCAGTTGCTCCACCATTTTCAGCCGGGGAGACAACAGCATCAGCTTGTTGAGGTCTACATAGCCCCAGGTCTGCAAAAACAACTTCCCCTGCTCCGCATCCTGTGTTTCTGGAAACAGCTGCATCTGCTGGGTAGCCGGAGCCAACATTTCGGTTTCGCCCAAAATCGCCCCCACCTCCTGCAAAAACTGCTCCCGCGTGGGCAGGTGCTCGGCCTCGGTGATCGGCCAAAACCAGAGGGCGCACCAGTAGTCCATCACCAGCTTGAGGCGGCGGTAGGCTCCGGCATTGGTGACGCCTTCAGAGAGTTTTTCCTGGTCGTAGATTTTGTCCTTCATCTCCAGCGGCGAAGCCCCCCTTTCTAAGGGAAGTTGGGGAGATCGGTTTGCGGCGGGGTCTA
This sequence comes from Elainellaceae cyanobacterium, assembly GCA_049647405.1. GTDB lineage: Bacteria > Cyanobacteriota > Cyanobacteriia > CAKZMO01 > CAKZMO01 > CAKZMO01. The sequence continues at coordinate 23,332 of JBARXP010000325.1, forward strand.
GATCCCCCCCTAGCCCCCCCTTGAAAAAGGGGGGAACAGATTGGCCCCACACCGTCAGCGGATCGGTGGTGCGATCGCGAATCTGTGCCAGATCCTGGGCATAGCTCACCCATAGCTGATGGATGCGCTGGCTCAGTCGCACAGCATAGTCGGCCTGCTCCGGTGTCAGTTCTGCCTTAGCAAAGCCCTTTTGCCACTCCTTGATCTGGGCGATGGCATCGGGTTCCATCGCCTTGATTACCTTGTCGGTGTAGTTCGCCATGCCCGGATCGCCCAGCAAGAAATGGAAAATGGCATTCCCCGGCAGGTCTTGATCGAGGGGAATGCGCTCTGGGTCGAAGGTGTGCCACTGGGCAGTGCCCCGTTTTAGCCCCGTGACCTGCTGCCGCCCGTACACCTGCCGCCGCGCCCCGATCAGCGAATTGCCGCAGTGGAGCTGGAGGCCAAACCAGGGGATGAAGACTTGGTGGCTCTCGGAGCCCTCACCCCTAGCCCCTCTCCCAGAGGGCGAGGGGGACAAGAGTCCGGCTCCCCCTTCTCCCTGGGGAGAAGGGGGTTGGGGGGATGAGGGTTCTTCCCGATAGATGCAGTTGAGCCAGAGGGAGACTTCGGCGAGTTCCATGGCGATGGGGTTTTTGTCGATGCCGTAGACGTTGCGATCGGCCAGGAGCATCTTCACCTTTTGGGTTTCCAGGGTGATGCGGTCGTGGGGGATGCGATCGCCCAGTTCTTCCTGCTTACGCTCTAGGTAGGCTGCCGCCAGCTGGTCGATCACCTCATTCAAAAAGGCGGCGCTGCCCATGGCGGGTTCGCACACGGTCAGGGTGAGAATGTCGTCGGCGGTTTTGTCCTTCAGCAGTTCCTTGAGGGCGTACTTGACCAGGCACTCCGTCAACGATTTGGGCGTGTAGTAGCTGGCGCTTTTGGTGCGATCGCGCCCCGCCAACCGAAACAAAAACTTACCCTTTGGATGTTTTCTCAGTGTGCCCCGAGGCGTCGCATCACTCAGGTCGATCTCTTCTGCCAGATTACCGTTTTGGCCTAGAGCAGAAAGCAGCATGTCGTAGAGGCGATCGCTTTCTTTTTCCCGCACCAGCTCCTCTGGCTCAAACTCATCGAGCCGACTCTCGGGCACAAAATAGCCAACCTCCAGATCGGAGCGATTGTCAGGGTCTTTGGCAGGCTTCACCTCATACAAATCTTCTTCAGCCAAAAAAGCCGACAGACTCAGCAGCCCTTCATAGACTTCTCCCAGCTGGTTAACCCCCAGTTGGGCATAGCTGATCCGCCCTCGCCGCCGATGATTGCCTTCACGAGAAAGCGACATCAGCTCCAGCACTTTCCTCAACACGACATTGCGAAACTTGACCCCCCTCAGCATTTTTGTACGTTCAGGGTCAAACAGATGACTCTTGAGCGCAGGCAGTCGAAACGTGTTGTGAATCGCGTCTTCTTGCTGAAATAGATTCGTTTGATAAGCGTCTTGAGCTGGATATCCTTCCCACAGCAGATCAAACAGCCGCCGAATCGACGTGTCGATAAAGTAGCCGTTGGCGTCTTCGCTACTGAGCAACTCCGCCTGCTCTAGATCTCTTAAGGTCTCTAGGCTATAGCCTTCCCGATATACATCCGACCCCATCGGGATATAGCCCAGCTCTGGGCGAGCTTCGATATAAAAGACAAACAACAGTCGATAGACCCAGCGCAAACACTCAACCTTGAGTTCGTTGGGATCAATCTCGCGATCGCCCCGTTCTTTTTGGCTCTCGGTTGAGAAAACTCGCTGCTTGCTCACCCGCCGCCGATAATACAGCGCCTCATTGCCCAATAGCTCGATCGCTTCTCGCAGTGCATATTTGAGGCTTTCAGACACGCCGTAAGTATGACGATGGCTGTTTTCATCTAGCTCATCGAGCAATGCACTGCCCTCCTCTGGGCAGGTATGCTCACGATGAAGCAACGTTGCTGCTGCCAGTAGAGCGTCAGCATCTCTCTCGTTAAACAGCTGCTGAAGGTCAAAGCGGAGCAGCCGTGATGAATTCCACTTGTAGCGATCGATCAAAACCAATTGATCGATGCTAACCAGAATCACCCACCGGGGCGGATTGTCTTGGGCAAAGATGCGATCGGTCAGTAAGTCTTCAAGGGAAGATTCGATGGACGCAATTTCGAGGCTCTCACCCTCTGAGGGAGAAGGGGATTGGGGGGATGAGGGAAATTCATATTGCTCTGTGGTCAATCCTAGAGACAATATGTCAATGGGCTCAGTAGTAGGGTTAAGCCCCTCGATCACCCATAGCTGAGGTAGGCCGTTGCTACGGGTAACTTCAGCCAACACGGGCACGAGACTGTCATCATCAAGTACCTTGATCTGGGGATGCCACTCATACCCCAAGATCGCTAAGACCTGCTGAAAAAATTCTCGCTGGAGGGTGAGCCGATCGGCTGCATCAGAGGAGCGATCGCCCAGAGAGTCTTGAGCGCGATCGCCTCTGACAACGACTCGTCGCCCTCCCCAGCGATCGCGCAGCTGAAAATAGTCTCGTCGTAGACTTCCCAGAGCCTTATCAGGCGTTTTTTCCTCTTCTGCGATCTGCTCTTTCCACCGTTGAGCGACCCCTTTCAAGTCGTCTTTAAGAATGGCATCGAGATAGTGAGCAGAGTAAAACTCATTTTCGTTCGCAACTCCAGGCAAAGGCATCTCAGCTATCCTCTATCCCATCTTTCAGATCAGTATTCGGGTCAGTATTCGAGCACACACAACAGAAGCTGTGTATTGACGAGTATATCCATTACCGATTACCTAGCCCGCAAAACAGCAACAAGCTTGATGTAAGGTTCTGGCTCTGTCGTCATCGACAGTTCAACCCAATCTTGGTAGTCCTTAAAGATTTTTTCAGTGCGAGTCACCTCGCCCTGACGACGCTGCTCCTTAATTGCTTCAGGGCGTTTGTCTTCTTCGAAGCGAAGCTCCAATTGCTCAAGGTGATAGCCCCGCAGTTTTTTTAGACGCTCTCGCTGCTCCTGGAGTTTGGGATCGAGATAAGCCTCAAACGCTTCTCGCTCCTCCAAGAGATAGGCATGAGCACGGGCGATCGCCTCTTTTCTTAGAGGCAACAGCTCATCAACTTCAACATCCCCCGGATTCGGAATTGGCTTATGTCCTAGCTGCGTTCGCTGGAGAGTTGTAGTCAACGGTTCCACACGCTCTACAACCGCGCCATCGAATACAACCGAAACCCAACGGTTGAGGACAGGCGAACCACGCTGATTTGGAAAACTGCCAAACAAGATGAACGACGTCTCCTGATGTGCCATGCCATCGTGGAGTTGGATGACTGGAGCTTGATGGCGGCCAAACCGAAATAGGCACCGATCGGTCAACCATCCTACAAGAGGGTGTAGCTCCCACAGGTATTGCTTATCAGGCCAACTTGACTCCTGCCGTCGAGCTTCTTCCATAGCCTGCATCATTTCCCTGGGGCGATCGGTCAGATGGAGCAGAGCATTGTCCCGAGGCAAAATTTCGCGAGGCAATCGGTCATAACGACGCTTCAGCTCATTGGGGAGCTGGAGTTCAATAAATCGTTGGTCTTCATCAATGGTCAGATTCGGTGGCGGCTGATCGAGCGATCGCACAGCCGCCACTGTAAATGCATAGGTCGAAGGAAACAAGCTTAGTAATTTACCTTGCTCGACAGATTTAAGATCTGTCTCCGCTTCGACATCAACATTCACCGCATCCGACGTCTCAAACCAATCAAAGATGTTAAATTCACCGCCGCTAGCAACGTTGTCATCGAGTTCCTGGGAGAAATTTGTGGCTGAGGTGCCTGCCTCAATCGCCCTAGCCGTTACTTCTTCCTCCGCATCGGCATCGAACACGCCCATAAACACTGAAGGATCACCGATGTTTTTTATCGCCTGATTATCCTTGTCAAGCAAAACCTTGATGATGCGCTCAACCTCATCCATCCGCTCTAGGTGCGATCGCGTCAGCAGATAGCGAATTTCGGGCTGCCGATTTTGACCGTAACGGTCGATGCGCCCATTACGCTGTTGCAGTGTCATGAGCGACCAGGGAATATCAAAGTGAATTAACTTATGGCTGAGATAGTGCAAGTTCAAGCCTTCTGAAGCAACTTCAGTTGCAGCCAAAATTCGAACTTTACTTCGCTCTTGCCCAAATTCTTCTACGATGCGGTTCTGATCTGTGTCGGGCATTCCGCCATCCAACACACAAACCGCATCATCCTTCAATTTCAGGTCGTGAACCAGGTGCTCTTTGAGAAACCGTAGCGTTTCCAATCGCCCCGTAAAAATGACCAACCGATCCTTTGGATCTTTGCCATTCCAGTCAAAATCCTGGCGAATCAACTTCAACATCTGCCGATATTTCGAAAAATCATCAACACCGACCGCTTCGAGAGCGGCCTGGAGAGATTCTAATTCTGCACGGTCTTGCTGCTCATCTGCATCTAGAGTTTCTTTCTTCTCAATGCGCTTGAGGCGATTGGTCACCGTCTCCAAACAAGCAGCCGGACTCGATAGCATTGCTTTCAGCAGGGTCGTCTTAAACAACTGCCCTGCTTTACGCCGACTGTCAGTACTGACTAGCTTTAGATCGTTGAGCGCTGAAAAGACCCGCTCCTCTGCATCCGAGGCTTGGGCCTCAATAGCCTCAACGTGGCGTTCTGGAACATTTTGCTTCAGGTCATCCAGCACATCCTTCTTGAATCGCCGGATATAGAGATCTCGAATGTCATCCTTGGTGTAGTTTGACTCGTTGGCGATCGCCGTTGGATCCAGCATATTCATCAAGCTGGCAAAGCTTTCAGGCCGCCCATCGTGAGGGGTTGCCGATAGTAGAATGAGCGCATCTGAGCGAGCCGCCAGTCGTTCCGCCAACTTCGCCCGCTGGGAGAAAGACTGACCTTTTCCTCGACGGGCGACATTGTGAGCTTCGTCAATAATGATGATGTCCCAAAATGCCTGTTCTAGATAGCTGCGGTACTCCCGGTCTTGCTTTAGCGTATCTACCGAAACAATGGCGCGATCGTAGTAGTGAAAAGGATTGTGGTTGCCTGGGATGCGGGCGCGAATGCGCTGGATGGTTGTAGAGTCGAGTCGTACCAGTGGAATCGTGAAACGAAACCAAAGCTCCTTCTGGAATTGCACCATCATCGACTTAGTCGTCACAACCAAAATCCGGCGGCCTCGGCCTCGCCGAATCAGTTCTGAAACCAAAATGCCGCACTCTAGGGTTTTGCCTAGGCCCACTGCATCAGCAATCAAAATACGTTGCCTAGGCATCTGGAGCGCCTTACTGGCTGGCCATAGTTGATATGGCAACGTATCCATCGCAGCGTGTTGCCCCAGATAGATTCGCTCATCATCGGGAGCTGTATTCCTGAAATGAGCTTCAACAAACAACAGGCTATGAACGTAGCCCGACGATGCATCACTAACCAGGTCAGTTTCCTCTGGCTTTAGAACCTGAAGGTCATTCTCTAATTCTTCAATAAATCGAGCGGGACGCCCCTGGATAAACTCAGATACGCCAATCGCTTCAATCACACGTCCACCATCGGATGACCGAGCTGTGGATTTCACCAACCACTCGGCGTTGCGACACAGAATTCGAGCACCAGGAGCGATCGCACTTTGCATAAGTTCAAGAGACAGGATTGAGCAGCACTTATTAGCTCAGACAGAAGAAAAACATTCAGTCTTTCGGAACTCGTTCATCTTAATCCAAGAAGCTTTTGAGAGTTCAAGCTTTACAGATTGACCACTAGAGAATAGCGATCGCCATTGTGATGACATTTCAAGAGATCCAAACTCAAAAGTCTAGACATTTCATTTTTGACCTATGCCCTCGATTTTCCGACGTCAACGGATATTCAGCACTAACCGGGCACACGTGCAACAGGACGGGGCGATCGGCATCTCTCAGTGTCCTCCTTTTCTAGAAGCGTAATCGCCGCTGCGACACTCCTTCATAACGCCAAAATAGAAAGTCGAGACATTTCATTTTCGACATTTAGACGCACTGCTCAGACATCAGCCGATAGAGAGCATCAACCAGAATAGATCTTGCAGGGGTGTTGGCGATCGCGACTTTTAATTAGCATCCATCCTTGTCTGCACTGTAGATACTAGGGGCGATCGGCCTCTCTACCTCCATTAAGCGATTCATCCTCTATCTCGGCACTTGCATCACAACAAGTTAAGGTGGTGTATTCCTCGGTCTAGTAAGACCGCCCCCAGCAGGCAAATGTTAAGTGATCAGCCTCCTTTTTTGGTTAGTTTTTCGAACGTGAGTAACCCCGAGGGTGTTTTACATGATGGTTGGGCTTGAATAGAGCGATAAGAATTTAAGAATTAAGAGTCTAGCTGGCAATGAACCAGTACATGCTGCAGAAAAGGCATATATATACTTAGTAGTCTGTTGTGTGTAATTGCTCATCCTGACTAGATCTTGTACTTTTCAAAGGAATTTCTGAATCCCCTCAAAGCTTTACCAAGCAAGGTATTACACACGCACAGGCAAAAGGCAATTTAAGCTCACCCCAAAAATGAAGAAAACTACGCTCTGGTGAGTTGTCAGTACTCAATCATGTGGCAGTCTACGAAGGCTCTGGCAAGTCGTTGCACGAAGATGAAGAATATAAACAGCCAAGCAGTACTATCGTACTCAGTATTATTTAAGGTTCGTAGCGTACTCCAGGTCAGTATCACTTCACGAACCCGGCAGACTCTGCAACAAGAATGTTTTATATCTCCTGCTTTCTGATACCCTAAACGAGCCCCGCCATACTCTAAACGTTGTAGAAGCGTCGGGCAGGCGAATTTTCGTGTGTATCGGTCAGCGGCGATACAAGCGTACGCCGTTAGCAAACATTATCCTTATGCAAAATAGTTAATGGCTATGCATGCGGATGATGTATTGGGAGTTATGGTAAGGACTCACACTCAACATCCGAGTACAGCGAGGCTCGCCTAAGAGATCGTGCGGTTCAAGGCAGTCATCCTCGACAACTAATTCTTCAACATCAGTATGTGGTTTTTTCCAAGGCTGCTAGGTGCTAAAAAGATTGCGAAGGGAACACTGATTGGATTTCCCATTGATTCTGACTTCAGTCATTGTGGACGCAGTTGCTGGCTTGTCCAAGCATGATGTTACAGACTCGGGTTTTGCAACCTACTAGCACTATTTCCCCCAAATACTGTAGATTTCTCAAAGTTCCTTTAGGGCTTATACCTTTGCTAACCTCTAACATCTCTGCGATGCTTGGGATGCCATAAATCCTTATGTTTATAGAGTGTTGTATAGCTACATCTAGTGTGTGTTTGGAGAGCTGTAGCTAGTTTTGTAGTGGAGTGAACTAATTGTGTTTGATGGTCTCTAATTTTCTTGACTGCCTCAGCAATTTTGTCTCTTGCAATTTCTTTTTTACGTTTATTAGATGCTTCTGATAATTCATTACGTCTATATTGAAATCTTGAAGCAGAAGGATAATAGTGATTACTTTTCTTATTCGTCTTTACCCAGTCTTTAACTACTCTTTCAATGTCTTTTTGATGCCCACAGAACTGTTTGTAACCGGGAGCACTTATGATTATTTTCAACACATATTTTTCCAGCAAATTCCAGTTTAACCCTACAAAGACTCTACCATACATGCATGCAGTTTTAACTATTTCTTGCGTTTGACCATCTTCCGTCCAACCAACTTCTAGAATACTTGACAGTCGTTCTTCCCATTCATGGATTTCCTCTTTTTTAGTACCTTTTCGGCAAGAATTTAATTGCTCTATCCGAGAATTAAAGAGGTTGTCATCTTGCTTTGAAGCTGCTGTGTTCCACGCTTCTATGAACTTAGATAAATTAGAGTGTTTCTTTACATAACCTTTATCTAGCAAGTAAGAATCTCTCTGAAGAGGTAAGCGATGTCCTTTATATATTGGTAACTGACCTGGAGTGAAAGGAATATAGTTGGGAAAAATCTCTAATACCCCATTTACGATATCAAATCCATGATCATGAAGAACACTTCTTACTATAAGTGCTACTTTCCAGAGCTTATATTTTCTAGGCAACGGGAAATATAGATGAATGCCCTTAGAAGCACTAGAGACAATTTTCAAATGTCTAACAATACCAATCTCCTCTAAAGCCTCTAACATTTCTGCAACTGACTCCTCTCCCTTCGTAGGATGATATAAACTACCAATATCAATATCAAGTAAAAAGTAGTTTGTTTCACTCCAAAAACGGCTGCCAATAAAGCAGTCAGGATCTTGCCAAAGTCTAAACATATCAGATTCTGACAATGCTTTATATTTCCGAACACTTTTCCATGCTGGTTTCTTATGCGCATATGTTGCATAGAGATAGTGCTGACGGTTGAAAGTTTCAGAAAGCCATTTAGATTCTTCAGACAAGGTTTCAGATTTGCCTAGATGTTGAGTAAGCAGAAACTGCTCTCCAGAGTCGAGATTTGAGCATTCCTTAGATGGCCTATTCATCGAAGATGCCTCTTAAGAAGTTGTAAATTTCTAGTTGGGAGCCTCGCTGTTGTTGAAGCAGGAACAGCAAAGCATGATTTTTTTTCTGAGATGTCTTTCGTAACTAGCTCCTTTGCGGGCTAATTCACTTTTCAGAGTTTCTTCTTGTTATTAGATAGCAAAGCTTTTCGAGAAGCCTCGATCGCCCGCAGATGAGCCGATGGATCATTTCGATTCGCGACCCAATCGAGAATCAGCGGCAAATTGTACAAAACTGTTCTGGAATTAATGCGTGTCCAGTACAGGTTCTCTGTCCAGACTCCCTTTCGGCGATAGCGTTTGAAGGTTTCGGAAGACAAACTGATGTGTTCAGAAAGCTGCTTTTTAGTAACAAATTGGTTCATTTGAGCTGCTGTTTGGATTCGTTGCCTCAATTTAGGTGAGTTTGAACAGAGGGAATCCAAAAGCAACTTTTTAGTTTTGTTGCATTTTCTCAACTTTTTTTTGCAGTTTTATTTAGATATATTTCTACAGGAAATATAGTCCTTCGCTTAGTAGTTTTATTGCAATTTTTTGAATTGTTTAATATAGAATTCTTGTCGATATTTAGATACAAAAAATAAAAAAGATGCTGATAGCAGCACTAAGCTATCAGCATCTAAAGATATATTTGTATTTTCGGCAAGTTAAGTGTCGCAACTATCTGGTAAGCATAACAAGAAGAAGCTTATCTGGTTTTCCTCTTTCTGCCTTGTTGCCTTTCTATTCCATCTCTCCAAATCAATGACTGGTCTTTTTTTAGAATCGTAGTTAATTTCATTCTTAATCTATAAAATGGATTAAAGAAATTCCTTTTAAACTCTGGATCTTGATGGGCATAGTCGAGAGCTCTCTCAATGTAGAACCACGATAATTTAACGTCCTGCTGCTCATATATGCGACTTTTCTCTGGTCTTTCTTTAGCAAAAAATTGCATGTCGAATGGATTGCTGAGATCTTCGAGAAACTTATTTTGAGCTTGTATATACTCTCGAAATTTAACTGCTCCTCCTTCGTAGTTAACTGCAATTACCCTAAAGTTAATTAGAGCATGTTCTATCAACAGTCTAAGTAATCCGTTTTCAGGACTTATGCTAATTTCATAATGCCTATGAAGGATTTGCAGCATCTTATAAGTGGCAATCCAATAGTCTGCCTCAACAGAAATTGTCATTAGCAGAGAATCAAATTCTTCCCTTTCAATTAGTACTATACTCTTGCCCTTTGTCCATTTCTCATTAGGATCTACTTTAATGAGTCTAGATGGTCGAAATAATGAGAATTGAGGATCAATATGTTTCCTAATAACAGCACCAATAATACTTTGCTGGTAATGAATAAAAGCGATTCCTTCCTGGGTCTTTAGAAAGGAACGATTGTAAACCCTATGCTCATTCGACAATCTTAGTAAGATGTGGAGTAGGCGTAACTTAGAAAGCCGCCTGCAAGTAGATTGTTCAGACAAAAAGTAGGGACTGAGAAATGGTAAAGTTTCAATGGAAGGCCCTTGCTGAGAGCTTAACCGAGAAGTATGTTGAGGAACCCAAATCATAGTTTTTCCTTTTCTTCAATAAATAATCTGCGCTGCTATTGGACTGTTGCGTTTCACTATTTTCTAAAACTCTGGGATGACGATTTCGCGTTTTTGTCCTGCATAGTGACGGTAAATGATTTCGGGTGAGTTGCCGACAAGGCGGGCAACATCTTTTGCTTCTAGACCGCTTTCGAGCGCTAGCGTAATGAAGGTATGTCGCGTTTGGTAGGGCTTGCGATAGGGAAGGTTGAGATATTCAAGAGTTGGCTTCCAGATGCGATTGCGAAAGTTACCCGAGCGAATCCATTTTCCGTGTGGGCTTGGAAACAATAGTTCGCTGGGCGTCATGTTCTTATGCTTAATCGTTTGTAAAAAACTTTGCATTCTTGCATTGCAAGGGAAAGCTCTTCGCTCTTGAGTTTTCAAGCCTTTTTTGCAAACGAGACCATCTTTGGACTCTACAACAGCTTGCTCAAATGTGATTCGACGGTTGTCGTCAGAGATATGTTTGGCCTGCAAACCAATAACTTCGCTGAAGCGACATCCCGTGTGGAACAAGAAGAAAACTAGAGTTGCATAGTACGATAACTTGAACTTAGAGTATTTTGAGGAAAGCTTGTCTTCTTGAATGGTCTGAATGATGAGATCACGCTCTTCCGCACTGAACGGGTTGATCTCTCCAAAACCTCCTCTTCCCGAGGATTTTGGCAGTGAAAGTTGACTCGCCATTCCCTGAAAGGGATTTTCAGAGATTAGCCCTGATTGAACAGCCCATTTGCAACATGCTGAGAAACGGATGAGAAGTCTCTTTGCAGAAATAGGAGAAATGTTCTGCACGATGTGGTCTCTAATCTCCACAGCTTTAGAGAGGTCATAAGTGGGCAGCTTCTGAAGATATCTGGTCTGTACTCCATACTGCTTATGCATCGTTGAAGGGCTGCACTGGGGCTGCTTATATTGCAAGAATTGATTCCATAAGGTGTCTAGCGGAGGCATGGTTTCAGAAGACTCCGCTGAAGCTTTGATAGCCTCAGCAGATTTAAGCTTGTATTTAGATAGGCTTTGGTCAAAGTGGCCTGCCAGGATATCTAGCTCTATCTCTCGCGCTTTCATTTCAGCGACTTGGCGATTAATTGGGCCGTCAGCTAGCCCTAGCGAAATGCAACACCGCTTTCCACCCTGCCGCAAGCGAAGCTGAAGACGACCATGGGACGTAATAATGCTTACGGTTCCTTTTGAGTTTTTGCCGGTTGGAGTTTTTGCCTGGTCAAAATACACGAGATTGTCAGCAGCGACGTGTGATACGCCTAAGCTAACCATACGCTACTGGGTAAGGAGAAGCATTGTAACAATAGTTAGTACAAAAGTTTGCCTAGATATCAGTTAAGCTTCAAATCAGTAAGAATTGGGTCTCTTTTGACGTTCATCAAAATCTTGAGTGTTGAGGCATTCAAAAATGAAAAAAAATTTGAATGCGCTACGCGCAAAGAGAAAAGAATTGAGAGAATAGTGCAAAAGCACTATAAAGGAAAGGGCTAAGAAAGAGCCCTCGCAGCCGAACAGACAACACGAAACCCGAAGTTGTAGTAGCGGGTGTCCGGATTGTAGTAAGTAGGCAGTTTGAATTAAATGTAAGATAGTGAGGTAGCCCGAGATAAGTCCTATGCCCGCCCCATTGCGCATCAGTTTAACCGAGGAGGAAGCGCGTACCCTAAGCGAGTTGCGGGAAGCCC
>JBARXP010000326.1:0-7067 GCA_049647405.1 Elainellaceae cyanobacterium
CAGCGTCGATGCCCCCACGTTAGCTCCGTATCGAGCGGATTGGCATCCATCAGATACTCTCCCCCACTGGGCGATCACGATTGGCTCCTCTTGATTGGTAGCTTATTTAGACGCAAGCTCCTTAGTGAGGACATAGACAATTTTGTGGGCGCGCGGTGCGCGCCCACAAAATTGTCCTAAGGCTACTGGCTGTAGCTATAGGCTGCATCGTTCGAGAGATCTGCTTTGGATGACTCCTATCTCTAGAATTCGACAGATGCTAGATCTCCCAGGTAACCGATATGATGCGGTGATAGCCAATCAGAAGGATGATGCCTCCCCATGCCTAAAGGTTCTAACCCGCAAAACAAACAAAAACAAATGCCAATCAGGGTGCTGAACCATATCATGGCGATTTCGTCTTTTATCTTCCTCGGCGGGATGCTGATTTATTTAGTAGTCGAGGCTTTTCAATCGGGGTTTAGCGTGGGAATGCGTAGTCTCTGCGCCTCTGCTCTACCGCTGGTTGCAGTCACCTATTTGGCCTTTTTTGTTCATCGATTTCATTTAGCTCGCAACAACTATTTGCCTAGACTCAGCGTCTATGTTTTGTCGATGCTCTGGGCCTTGATGCTGTTTTCTCTGTTTGCAAACCTCTATGACTCAGAGCAGTTTTTTTCATTACCCATCGTTGAGCTACTCTTTACGGCGACTATCATTGCCTTTATTTTGATGTATCGGGGGCTGCAATACGCAACAGCGCTGGCCGCATCTTACGGCCTCGTGTCAGGCATGTTTATGTTTGCCATTCTCTTACCCGTTCTGAAATTCTAGCGCTGGTTCCATTCTTGCTCTGCGTCGGCGATCGCCTCATCGACGGTTTTCTGGCCTAACATTGCAGCCTGAAGATTGTTGTAGATAATTTTTTGCAGTTCTTTGACATCTTCCATCGCAGGCACCAGCACATCGGCGTCTGCCATCTGGGCTGCACTGACAATGCGGGCGCGATCGCCCGGTTCGGGTGCATCTGGCAGATCGGCAAAATAGGAATCGCTGAGGGATGACACCGTAGAAGGCAGCACATTTGCTGCTTTGGCAAAGGTCAGTTGATTATCAGGATTGGTCACAAACAGAGCAAAAGCCAGAGCCGCTTCGGGCTGATCGGTCGATTGGGGAATGACCACGTTCATCGCGGCGACGTTTTTGGCTCCGGTGTCTCCGGTAATTTGCGGAGCGGTTTCAGATACTTGGGCGATCGACGGGGCGTTGTTGGCAATGGTGTCGAGAAACTGAGGACTGGTCGAGACAATGGCGGTTTCCCCCGCCTGATATAGCTCAATGGCGCGGCGATGGCCCTGGGTTAAGACTTCGCGAGGCAGCAGCTCCGCTTCAAATAAATCAGTCCAATATTGAAAGACGGCTTTGCCATCTGGCGTGTTGAAGGCAGCACTGCCGTCTTCGTTGACCAGAGGCACTCCCATCTGAATGAACGAATGCAGCAGATCGGCAGAATCTTCCGGCACAAACGTGGTGAAGAAGGCATACTTGCCCGTCGCTTCTTTAATTTGCTTAGCGGCGATCGCCAATTCTTCGTAAGTCGTCGGCGGTTCGCTCAAGCCAGCCTGCTCTAGCAAATCTTTGTTGTAGATGGTGACGCTGGTGGTCAAATACCAGGGCAGGCCAAAGGTTTTGCCGTTGAGGGAACTCGCCTTCCAAATATTTGGTAAATACTCGGCCTGGGCCTCCGTTGGCACCTTATCGTCTAGCTCTAGCCAAGCATTGCGGCTGGCGAGCTGAGAGGCAAAGTCAGGGTTGAGATTGACCACATCAGGAGCCGTTCCGGCTGAGACTGACGTGAGAATCTTGCTCTGCATATCTGACCACGGCACATCCACCCAACGAACGGTGACATCGGGATTCTCGGCTTCAAACTCAGCAATGAGCTGGTTGAAATAGTCGGTGAACTGGGGCTGGAGCTGCATCGTCCAAAATTCTACTTCCTGGGTGCCTGACTCCGATGACTCACTAGAGTTTGGCGCGCTGCTACAGCTAATCAACCAGCTCAATAGCACTCCCAAAAGAGCAAAGATCCCCAACCGTTTCCAATGCCGCATGATATGCCTCAACGATGTTCTGCCTCAGACGCGGTTCAGCCCACAACAGAGTGCGATACAACCGACGAACTGAATTTCTCGAACGAACCCTTCACTGAAAACCTATCATCACTGAAAACCCAGCGATCGGCAATATGATCTTTGCATTGAATTTTTGCCAGGACTTACGCATTTTGTTGAAAGGGTGGACGCGCCACGCCCACCCTTTCAACGAGTTTATTCAGGTTTAGGCGAGTTGTTCGTGAGTTCTGTTTGCATTGAATCTTTTGCATTGAATCTTTTGCATCGAATCTTTTGCACTGAATAAGTAGGGAGTCATAGGTAAGCAATGCTACCTGATTGTGTGCCCCCCGCCGGAGGGCACACACCGCTCGCTTTAGTTTTACCCTGCGTTCATCCACAATTTTAGGGAAACGCGGCGGTCATTTAGCTTTGTTCGTCAGAAGAAGTCTCAATCATCTGGCGCACCCGCCCTTCCAGATCTTCATCACTATTCACGACAATAATGATCTCCTGAAATCGCTCTAGAGCTAGACCTTCTTCTTGAATGGCTTGCTGCATCTGGCTGCGAGTATCGTCCTGAATCGCACCGATCTGTACTAGCGTCCGCTGAAATTGCCCAGCTTCTTCTTCGCTGACTTCAGGAATATTCTCTGCTGCCGCTTCTTGGGGCGATCGCACAACCATGAGAATTTGGTCAAACCGCTCAGGGCTCAGCCCTTCAGTCTCAACCACAGAAGCCACTTGAGTGTTGTAAGACGCTTGAATCACCTGAATCTGGGTCAGCGCATTCGTAAATTGGACGAGTTCCTGATCGCTGATCGGGGCAATCTCGTCTAGGTTCGGGCTTTCGATGGGAGCCTGCTCTTGCTTTGTCATTGTTTTCGTTGCTGTTGGTGTTACCGCAAGAGTGGATTGCTGGGCTGTGGTGGCCGATAGAGCCTGGGCAGGGTAAACCGATAGCGTCAGACTACCGCCCAAAAAAGCAGCAAGGGCAATCGTTTTGAGTAGGGTTGAATTTAACATAAGTCAGAAGGTTGATAATCAGTTCAGGGTGCAGGCGTTGGTGAAGGATAAGGGTCTGAGTCTCTAGCAGATATATTGGGGGAATCTCAGAGAACTCTCCCAAAAAACTAACCCGTTCGTCAAAGGCAAGATAATTTTGACGCTTGACGGCAGGGGGCTAGTCTTGTCTCATCCTAATCATTTTCATAAGAATCGTATGGTGTAGGCATTTGGCGTAGGCATTTTAGGGGCGGTTGTGATCGATGGCATGGCGTTTATCGAAAATAATAGCCTTCATCGAAAAATTGTGAGTAGAAGTGCAGCATCACCTTAAAATTAAGAAAATCTAAGTTCAAATCGTGCCGTCTAGCTGAGTCAGCCTGTGAAGCTCTATCTCTTCCATACTCCCGAACAAGTGCCTGATGCACCTGCCCCAGACTGTGCGATCGCCGTCGATGTCTTGCGAGCAACTACAACCATTGCGACGGCTCTTCACAATGGCGCTGAAGCTGTACAAGCATTTAGCAGCATTGACCAATTGATGCAGGTGAGCGACGACTGGCCCATTGAGCAGCGCATTCGAGCCGGAGAGCGCGGAGGGTCAAAGCTAGACGGATGTGACCTGGGCAACTCTCCCCTTGACTGCACAACAGAGCGAGTCGGAGGCAAGCGATTGTTTATCACTACGACCAACGGCACTCGATGTCTGGAAAAAATTCAATCGGCGGCAACGGTTTTGACGGCTGCACTCGTTAATCGACGCGCCGTGGTGCGGCATCTGCTGCACCATCGCCCTGAGACCGTGTGGATTGTTGGCTCTGGTTGGGAAGGAACGTACTCCCTAGAAGATACGGTGTGTGGCGGGGCGATCGCCTACAGCATTGTCAATCAGCTCAGCGAGTCTGCTGACGGTGGCGGGCTAGGGGCGATCGCGGGAAATGATGAGCTAGTCGCCGCCGCTGCCCTCTATGAACAATGGCGCGATCGGCTACTCGATTTGATGTATCTAGCCAGCCACGGGCAGCGGCTCGTAAGGCTAGAGTGTTTTGATGATCTCAAGTTTTGTGCCCAGGCTGACACCCTTGATCTCGTGCCGATTCAGAAGGAACCCGGAGTCCTTGTTCGTCAGACCTAGATCAGCGATCGCCAAGATTGCAAACACCCAGACAGCATGATCGATGACTTGTCTCAACTTGAGACAATTTCTCAATATCCCAAGTCTCGATCCACCGTTGGCGGCAGTTCTCCGGTCAGCCAAAAGCGGCGGATATTTTGAGCCACAATTTGTGACGCTGTTTGCTTATTAGTTGGAGCAGAAATATGCGGCAAAACGGTAATGCTGGGGTGATCCCACAGTGAGCTTTTTGGCGATAGCGGTTCTCGATCAAACACATCTAACACGGCGTGGTCTAGGTGCCCGCTGTCGAGACGGCTCACCAGAGCATCGATATCAACAATAGTCCCCCGAGCAAAGTTGATCAGCGATGCCCCCTTGGGTAACCGCCCTAGGGTCTCATGGCTTAAAAGCCCCTGGGTTTCAGGGGTCAATGGCAATAGGCAAACGAGAATATGGCTCTGCTCCAGCACCTGATGCAAACCCTCGCAGCCAGAGACGGTATGCACACCGTCAATTGCAATGGGCGATCGCCTCCAGCCCCAAACCCTAAACCCCTGTCGCACTAGGGTATGAGCAGCAGCCTGACCGAGATTGCCCAGCCCCAACAGCCCAACCGTTCTCTGCGCCGATAAGGTCAAAGGCTGCGGCTGCCACAGGTGAGCAGATTGTTGAGTCCGATAGCGCGGCATATCTCGATGCAGATAGAGCGTCCATGCCAGCACCGCTTCAGCCATCGTTGCGGCCAGTTGCGGATCTTGCATGGGCACAATGGCAAAGTCACACCCTTGGGTGTCAGCCACCAGCCGTTCGACGCCAGCCCACAAGCTCTGCACCCACTTCACCTGGGGCAAAGCCGCCAGATCAGCCGGATGAGGATTGGCCACAATGGCGACCTGGGCGATCGCCCGCTGCTCTGCGGTGAGCTTAGCCAAGGGCAACAGGTCATGCTCCGGCAGGGCTGCACGCAGAGTCTCCAGCCAAGCTTTTGCTTCGCCATTGCCCAACTGCGAAACAAAAGGGATAACCGCTCTCATCAGGCGTAGACCCCAGCAAAATCAGCAAAGCCTTTGATCTCGATCGCATTGCCAGCCGGGTCACAGAAAAACATCGTGCCCTGCTCACCCGGCTCTCCTGCAAACCGAACCGTGGGAGCAATCACAAAGCTGACATCAGCCGCTTGTAACCGATGAGCTAGCGCTTGCCAATCAGACAGCTTGAGAATCACCCCAAGATGAGGCATTGGCACCTGCTGGTCTGCCACCCGACCAGTCGTTTGCGGTCTGATTGGCTCCCCCAGATGCAGCGAGATTTGGTGACCAAAAAAGTCAAAATCGACCCAGGTTGTCGCGCTGCGCCCTTCGCGACAGCCCAACAATCCTCCATAAAACTGTCGCGCCGCATCTAAATCGTTGACGTGATAGGCCAAGTGAAAGAGTGAGGTCATCACCAGCTCCTTTCAGATTAAAAAAATGGTTATCGGTGGAGAACTTGAGAGGGTTGAAGCACCAAGACGATGCCGCCTAAAATCGCGACTGAAGCCAAACCGAGTCGTAGAGTCATTGGCTCACTCAGCAGAAAAATCGCCCCGACCGCCGCCAAAACAGGGACGATCGACTGCACAATTGCCGCCTGAGTCGATTTTAATCTGGGTAGGGCAGAGTACCAAAGAACATAGCCCAGCCCTGACGTTAGAGCACCTGATGCAATGGCATAGGCAACCCCGGCACTATCTAACGACACCTTGGGCAGCAAAACCAAGCTCAACCCCACAGTGATTGGCACAGTCCGCAAAAAATTGTCGGCAGTCACCTGGGTCGGGTTGCTCACCCCTCTGCCAAGCAACGAATAAACGCCCCAGGCAACCCCAGTGATCAGCATCACCAGTGAGCCTAGTAGTGGAGGGCTAGAAAGCCCCGGCAGCAAGAGACCCACCACGCCCATTAGCGCCATGACAAGCCCCACAAGCTGAATTTTGCTCAGCCGCTCGCCTCGCCACAAGCCATAACTCGTCATGGTCATTTGCACGGCCCCAAATAATAAGAGGGCTCCCACTCCTGTCGGCAAAGAAATATAGGCAGAGGAAAAACCCACCGCATAGGCAAAAAGGGCGATCGCCGCCCACCAGCTACCGCCCTTCGCAATCTTTCCTTGCTGTAGCCAAACGATCAGCCCCAAGAGCAAAGCACCTGAAATCAAACGAATCGAGGTGAAACTGGCGACATCAATGGTGGTGGACTGGAACGCGATCCGACACAGTAAGGAGTTGCCCGCAAAGGATAACATCGCCAGAGCCGTTAACAGCGTGATGCGAGTAGAAGACATCATGGAGCCTGTGATATGGCGCTTTAGGGTAAGGGGTGGCGATCGCTCTCTATTTCGGCCTCAACCACCACAAGGGCAGCACCGACTAGTTTATGGCGGGTTAGTGTGTGGCAGGTTGATGGCCTCAACTAAAGAGCCTGATCTTGACTGAAAGCCGATGGCGGGATTTGAACCCGCGACCGCTCGATTACGAATCGAGTGCTCTACCACTGAGCCACATCGGCGCAAACAATTTCTCAGTATATCAGTATCCAATTCTTTGGATGAAACCCTTGAGATTTTAATCTGATTTAATTTGATTCAGTGTGGCATTGCACAAACGCCATACAATCGGAAGCATCGTATGAATGCCAGTTCAATCGCCCAACCTTTCCCCATCCTCAAACCGATCAATGGCCAACATAAGCAGGGTAAGCGCAAGAAAAGCATCAAGGAATTGTGCTAAGTTGCCAGACCAGCGGCAAGGACAGTGAGCATGTAGTCAGGACTCATTGAAGCTCGCTTCGCCTTTTGTTTAAGACTGCGCCGTT
>JBARXP010000327.1:0-11251 GCA_049647405.1 Elainellaceae cyanobacterium
TTGAACAGATTTTTATATTCATAGTGAAAAGTATTTTTATATGCCAAAGAACTAGAATTTGTTTGACGAAACCCCATAAAATTGACACGGTATTTCGCTAGGATAGGCCATGAGTTCAACTCTGCACTCACCCGATGATGCTTCGCGCTCCAACGTATTGGTCACATCGCCCCAAAGCAAGCAAGACTCTTCTGCTTCAAGCTCTGATCTGTTTTTGCGACACCGTCTCAAGATCGTTGAAGACCTGTGGGAATCTGTGCTGCATCAAGAGTGCGGTCAAGACTTTGTGACATTGCTGAAAAAGCTCCTTGCGATTTGCTCGCCTGAAGGGCTGGCATCAGCTACCCCCAGTGCTGAAGTGATGGAGCTAGTCGAAGAAATTGATTTGAATGAGGCGATTCGCCTGACCCGTGCTTTTGCGCTCTACTTCCAGCTCATCAATATTGTGGAACAGCACTATGAGCAGCGGGGGCAGCAGCAGATGTACCGAGCTGCTTACGAAACGGGTTCAGAAGCTGGCGATCGCGAAACGAGATCTTTCTTTGCTTTCGACGCCGTCCCCCCCTACCTCGACCCAGAGACGAAAGACAACGGCATTCAGGCAGACATTCTTGAGAAGAGCCTGCCAGACACATTGTCGCCCCGTCGAGAGGCGCGCACCTTTCAGGGCATGTTTCCTAAGCTAAAGCGGCTCAATGTCCCTCCTCAGCACATTCAAGCGCTGATTGATAAGCTCGATATCCGCCTTGTTTTTACTGCCCACCCTACCGAAATCGTGCGCCACACCATACGGGGTAAGCAGCGCCGCATCGTAGAAATTTTAAGGGAGCTAGATCGAGTCGAAGAAGGAATGCAGTTTGTAGAAGTGTCTACCTCTTGGGAGGCAGAGTCTCTGCGGCGGCGACTGACTGAAGAAATTCGTTTATGGTGGCGCACTGACGAACTGCACCAGTTCAAACCCACGGTGATGGATGAAGTGGATTTCACACTCCACTATTTCCAGGAAGTGCTGTTTGACGCGATTCCCCAGCTTTATCAGCGGTTTAAGTCTTCTCTCCACAGCACATTTCCGTGGTTGCGCCCCCCTCAATTTAACTTTTGTCAATTTGGGTCTTGGGTCGGGTCTGACCGAGATGGTAACCCCTCGGTCACCCCTCAGATCACCTGGCAAACCGCTTGTTATCAGCGCAATCTGGTCTTAGAGAAATACATTATCTCTGTCGATCGGCTGATCCAGCTGCTGAGTCTTTCACTCCACTGGAGTGACGTTTTACCTGATTTGCTGGAGTCTTTGGAGCAAGATCAAGCCCATTTTCCCAAAATCTATGAAGCGTTGGCCATTCGTTTTCGCCAAGAGCCCTATCGCCTCAAGCTCACCTACATCGCTCAGCGACTGAAAAATACTCTGGCTCGCAGCAAGCGACTTCACGACAGTGACTGTTTTCGAGATGAGCTGCCTGAGGTTAATCCTGCGCTGTCTTACCGCTCAGGAGTTGACTTTTTGGCAGAGCTGCATCTGATTCAACACAACCTCAGTGAAACTGGCCTCACCTGCCAAGAACTAGATGACCTCATCTGTCAGGTTGAGATCTACGGCTTCAACTTGGCCCATCTTGACATTCGCCAAGAAAGCTCTCGTCACTCCGATACGATTAACGAGATCGTTGACTATCTGCAAATTTTGCCTAAGCCTTACGATGACCTGTCTGAGGCTGAACGTACGGCATGGCTGGTGCAAGAACTTCAGACCCGTCGTCCGCTAGTGCCCAATGATCTGCCGTTTTCAGAAACGGCTCGTGAGACGGTGCAGACCTTTCGGGTGGTGAAGACCCTCCACCACGAGTTTGGCACGGGCATCTGTCAAGCCTATGTCATCAGCATGAGCCGCCATGTCAGCGATTTGCTGGAAGTGTTGTTACTTGCCAAAGAAGCGGGTCTCTATGACCCGGCTACGGGCATGGGCAGTCTGCGTGTTGTGCCGCTGTTTGAGACGGTAGAAGACCTGCGGCGTGCGCCATCTGTGATGAATGAGCTGTTTCAACTGCCGCTCTACCGCAAGTTTTTGGCCGGGGGCGATAAACCCGAACAGTCGTCGCTAATGCTCGACTTGCAGGAAGTGATGCTGGGCTATTCAGACAGCAACAAAGATTCTGGATTTCTGAGCAGCAACTGGGAAATTCACAAGGCTCAGCAATCTCTCCAAAACACGGCAGAAACCTACGGCGTGTCCCTGAGAATTTTCCACGGTCGCGGCGGTTCTGTGGGTCGGGGGGGTGGCCCTGCTTACGAAGCGATCTTGGCGCAGCCCGGACGCAGCATTGATGGCCGCATTAAAATCACCGAACAGGGTGAGGTGTTGGCCTCTAAGTACAATTTGCCAGAGCTAGCGCTCTATAACCTAGAAACCGTCACCAGTGCCGTGATGCAGGCGAGCTTGCTCAGCACCGGGTTTGACAGCATTGCGCCGTGGAATGAAATCATGGAGCAGTTGGCGATGCGATCGCGCGATCACTATCGCAGCCTCATTTACGAGCAGCCTGATTTCATCGACTTTTTCCATCAGGTGACGCCCATTGAAGAAATTAGCCAGCTTCAGATTAGCTCTCGCCCGTCTCGTCGCGGCGGCGGTAATAAGGGGCTGTCGGGGTTGCGGGCGATTCCTTGGGTGTTTAGCTGGACACAGACCCGATTCTTGCTGCCAGCGTGGTACGGCGTGGGCACCGCATTGAACGAGTTTCTCCAAGAGGAGCCCCAAGAAAATCTGAAGCTGATGCGTTACTTCTACTACAAGTGGCCGTTTTTCCGCATGGTCATCTCCAAAGTAGAAATGACTCTCTCAAAGGTTGATCTCCAGATTGCCAAGCACTATGTGCAAGAGCTGAGCAATCCAGAAGATCTGCCTCGCTTTGAGGTGCTGTTTGAGCAAATTGCCCAAGAGTATCATTTGACGAAGGAATTGGTGCTGGCCATTACGGGGCATACCAAATTGTTAGATGGCGATCCGGAGCTACAGCGCTCGGTGCAGCTTCGTAATGGAACGATTGTGCCCCTTGGGTTTCTGCAAGTATCGCTGTTGAAGCGTCTGCGCTACCACAAAAACAGCACGGCCTCTGGCGTGATTCGATCGCGCTACAGCCGAGGAGAGCTGCTGCGAGGCGCGTTGCTGACGATCAATGGCATTGCTGCGGGGATGAGAAACACGGGCTGATCCCAAAATGATGGCATGGGGAGTCGGTCACTTTTGCTTGTTCAATCGGCTGCCCGTTTATCTAGTGCATTGTTATAAATCAAGGGGCGGTTTGCGCTCTCGCAGGGTTTCTGCGGAAGAAATCGTCCCTAGCCGCACTAGATTTTGTGCTGTAGCGTTCAGTTGCTGTAGCGTTCAGTTGCTGTGGCGTTTAGGTGCTGTGGCGTTTAGGTGCGGTAGCGCTTAGCAGACTCTCTCCCATCTCGGTGCTTCACATCAACTGGCCTCGTTTTATTTGCTCCCGTTCGACGGCTTCAAACAGGGCTTGAAAGTTTCCTTCCCCAAATCCTTGAACTCGCCGTCTCCCTTGAGGCGTCTGGTAAAACTGCCGTTGAATAATCTCAAAGAAAAAGGTCGGCTGCCCGAAAATCGGCTGCGTAAATGTTTGCAGCAATAGAGCGTCGGGGGTCTCAGTCGGCCAATCTACCAAAATTTTGAGGCGGGCGATCGCCTCCCAGTCGGCTAACTCCGGTGAAAACTCGCTGCGACTTTGCAACTGCTCATAATAGGTCGGTGGTACATCGAGAAACGCGACCCCCTGGCTGCGCATATGGGCGATCGCCTCTAAGATATGCTCAGTTCTCAAGGCAACATGCTGAATTCCAGCGCCCCCATACGCATCTAAGAATTCCTGAATCTGAGAATGGGGCGATGCAGGTTCATTAATCGGAAACTGCACATCGCCGTCAGGATGTCTTAAAACTTGGCTATGGAGTGCCGAACGCTCAGTGTGAATTGAAAACTGCTGCTGCTTCGCCATCCCAAATGCTTTCACGTACCAGTTGACCGCAGACTCCATCTCGCCCTTGGGAACGTTGAGCACCACATGATCGATGGCTGAGATCAGCGGCAGGGGATGATCGGTGCTTCTCTGATGCCGAGGATGCGGGAGAATTGAGCCTGCCGTGGTCGTTTGGGAACCCATCGTCGATCGTTCGTCAGCCCACCCTATCGATTTAGATTGAGAAGAGTTGGATTGAGAAGAGTTGGATGGATCACAGAACCCCTCTGTCTCCGATGGGATGAAACCTAGATAGTCAGAATTATCGGTTGAACAAGTAGGCTCCGAAGCCCTGTCAGGCGAAGACTTGCCGCAGCGTTCAATTAAGGTGTGGTGTAGACGACCCCAGCCGCTAACCGTCGCTTGCTTGTACGTCTCCGTTTGAGTCGAGTGCCATCGCACAGGCTGAACTAGCGTGCCCCCCGCATCTAAAACTCGGGCGATCGCCCGCTCAAGATGGGGCACGCGAAATGCGACATCGCTCACCCCTGGGGATTGTGCTCCCCCAGATCGGGCACCCCAGCCATGGAGCGACTTTTTCTCATGATCGACCATTGGTGGCGGAGACGCGTCAGCAGACGGCAGGGGAGAGAGCCGAATTTGCACCCCTGCCTGGGTCATGATGCTGAGGCTTGCCCCCTGCCCCTGTTCTGATAAAACTGCATTCTCAGCTCGAAATTGAAGCTTATCGGCAAACCAGCGATACCAATGGGTCCCTGGGTCAACCTGAAAGTGAACGTGGTCAAAATCCATACATGAACTTATCTAATGGGCAATCAGGGCTGGAGTCGAGTCAACCCCTATTCCTATTCGACCCTAAGCCTGACAGAGTTAACTCTATCAGGGTGAACAATTTGTACAGTAGAAGACAACATTCGCACAACACACTCTGTTAATGCTCATATCAATCCTCACCATAGATCGTGAATTTAAGCGGGTTCTACGCTAGATTTAGTGTCAGTCTTAAATTAGAGTCTCTGAGGATAGCGACGCGTTGGCTATGGGGTGCATTTTGAAGACGCAAGCCCATTTGAGGATCATAGGCTTTCCCAAGACGGGCTAACGTTTTTAAGTCACTGGCTATCGTGGCGCATAAAATAATACTTAAGTACTGTTATATTTTCATTCAGGTTTGAGGTGTTCGTTCATGGTTCAAAATCCAGTTTTTCAAACCTATGGCGATCGCCTCCCTCCTCAAAATATTGATGCAGAAGAAGCGATTTTGGGCGGCATTTTGCTCGACCCCGAAGCCGTAGGGCGAGTAGCCGAAATTCTCCAGAATGACGCGTTTTACATTAGCGCTCACCAAGATATTTATCGAGCTGCCTTGACTCTCTACGGCCAGGGTCAACCCACTGACCTGATGAGCGTTACCGCTTGGTTGAGCGATCGCAATCTGCTGCAAAAGATTGGCGGCCAAAACCGTCTAGCTCAGCTCGTCGATCGCACAATTACAGCGGTCAACGTAGATCAGTACGCCAAACTGGTCATGGATAAGTACCTGCGCCGCAAGCTGATTCAGGCAGGCACCGAAATTGCCCAAATGGGCTACGAAACCAGCAATCCTTTAGAAACAACCCTCGACCGAGCTGAGCAAACGGTCTTTGCCATTACCCAAGATCGCCCCAAACAAGGGCTTTCTGCCACCTCCGACATTCTCATCTCAACCTTTGCCGATATTGAAAACCGGGCTGAGGGCGTGGTTCTTCCGGGTATTCCCTGTGGATTTTACGATCTAGATGCTCTGACTCAGGGGTTTCAGCGCTCGGATTTGATCATCACTGCGGGTCGTCCGTCGATGGGAAAGACCGCACTCGTGCTAAACATCGCCCGTAACATTGCGGGAGGCCGCGATAAGCTACCCCTCGCGGTCTTTAGCCTAGAGATGTCGAAAGCGCAGCTCGTTTATCGTCTACTGTCGAGTGAGTCTAAGATTGAGAGCGGCAGGCTGCGCAGTGGTCGCATTAGCCAGCAAGAGTGGGGGCCACTGGGCCATGCCATCAACAGTCTCTCGCAGTTGCCGATTTTTATTGACGATACGCCCAATATCTCCGTCAACGAAATGCGGTCTAAAGCCCGACGCCTGCAAGCTGAGCAGGGCGGTGCGTTGGGCCTCATTCTGATTGACTACTTGCAGCTGATGGAGGGCAGTGGCAGCGACAACCGTGTCCAGGAGCTATCTAAAGTGACGCGATCGCTCAAGGGACTGGCTCGCGAACTCAACGTTCCGGTGATGGCGCTATCTCAGCTCAGTCGAGGCGTTGAAGCTCGAACCAACAAACGACCGATGATGAGCGATCTGAGAGAGAGTGGCTCCATCGAGCAGGATGCCGATTTGATTTTGATGCTCTATCGTGACGAGTACTACAATCCCGATACGCCCGATCGGGGCATTGCCGAAATCATCATCACCAAACATCGAAATGGGCCTGTCGGTACGGTCAAAATGCTGTTTGACCCTCAATTTACGCAGTTCCGCAACCTAGCGACTCCGGCTGAGACTTATTAGCCCGAGACCCATTAGCCTAAAACCTAATTAGCTTGAGACCCATTAGCCTGCGGATCACAAGTCGCTATCGTAAAATCAGAATCTTAAAGCTGAATAGCCGCTCAGGTCGTGCCTCTCGATTAACGATATCGTGAGCTTAAGTCGGCTCGATGGATGGAATGGCTGTAAGGGAGTGCGATCGACATGAACTTTGGCAAATGGGTAGGACTCATCTGCTTCATCATCACATTAGTCATCCTTTGGAAGATTCGGCAGATGCTGCTGCTCTTTTTCCTGGCGGTGGTTGTGGCAACGGCTTTGAATAGCTTGACTCGCCGCATTCAAAAAGTAGGAATGCGGCGACCGATTGCGGTCATGCTTACCCTGAGCTTGGTCGCGCTAGGGATGACTCTGTTCATTGGGCTGATCATGCCCCAATTTATTGAGCAGTTTCGCAGCCTGATTCTGCGGCTGCCTGTGGGCTTCGATCAGGTCGCGCGGGAGGTCGAAGCATTCATCGAAGATCCCCCGGTTTGGCTGCCAGAAATTCAGCTCGATTTGCCCGAGATCTCTGCACTATCGCAGCAGCTTCAGCCGCTGGCTCAAAATCTGATTCAGAACTTCCTCGGGTTTTTCAACTCGTCGCTCTTCTTAGTCTTAAAAACCTTACTTGTGTTTGCCCTAACGTTGATGATGCTGGGCGATCCTCGCTCTTATCGTCAGGGGTTTATTAAGCTGTTTCCATCTTTTTATCGACGACGCGCCGATGAAATTTTGACGCGCTGTGAAATTGGCTTAGGCCATTGGCTGGGTGGCATTTTGATTAACTCTATCTTTGTCGCCACGACCAGCGGTATTGGTCTTTCGCTGCTTCAGGTTGATTTTGTTCTGGCTCACTCACTGCTGGCCGGAATGCTCAATTTTATTCCTAATATTGGCCCAGTGTTAAGCGTTGTTTTTCCTCTGTCGATCGCCCTTTTGGGGCCACCCTGGAAGGCGATCGCCGTGCTGATTTTGTACGTCGTCATTCAGAATCTTGAAAGCTATTGGGTCAGCCCTATGGTGATGGCAAAACAGGTCTCGTTGCTACCTGCCATTACCTTGAGTGCTCAGGTTGTGTTCACGACCTTTTTTGGAATTTTGGGTCTTATGCTTGCCCTACCCCTGACCGTCGTGGCAAAAACCTGGATTGACGAAGCCCTGATCTGCGACATTCTCGATCGGTGCGATCGCCCAAAAATTGCCCATGCTGAAGCTTATTCAGAACCCAGCCCCCCATCGTCCTCTAAAACAAAGACTTAGGGGTGATGAGACGAGGAAAAAGGAGTTAGCTGACTACTACAGATGTCAAAACTAGACCCACAATCAATAGTGTCGCAGCTGCACCTTGAAGGGCATATTGACGAGCTTGTTCGGGAGATGGAAACACGGAGTAGTACATATTGGGTTCGACCGCATAATTGTTGGTCAAGCCCTCTTGGTCAACAGTCGAGCCGTTGAGCCCAGGGCGACGGAGGAAGCCGCCTCCTTCACGAATCATGCGAGCCTGAGCCTCGCCAGGAACAAGCTCACTGCCGTTGCTACCGTCAGATTGAAGAGACTGACCTTGGGTGGAGTTGAGTTCGCGGGCGATAGAGCGAAAGTCGAGTGCTGCATCAGTGGAGTAGGACATCATTACCTCTGTGAACTTGTGTAACAACAATGTAACACTTTGTTCACAAATATTGCAACTTATTTTCAGGCATGGTAGCGAATCTGTTGTGCATTGGCGCTCTGGCGGATTTCTGCCGTATTTGGGTGTGACAATGCTCTCAGGCTCATCAAAGGTTTTAAGTAGGTGGACAAAAATAAACGTGAGTATGTGTAAGTTGTGGTTGAGGAACGAAACCCAACATCCGCATGGGTTACGCTGCGCCAACCCATGCTACGCAAGCTGCCAAAATCTAAGGCTATCTACTTAACAGAGTTGAGACTTCACAGGTGAGACTTTACATGAGTCAGCGAGTTGTTAACTTTCTGTGAACTCTCCCCGACCCGACTTCCTTTATCCCTTCAGTTCAAGCATTCTAGAAGTGTTGGCATTGAGCCCAGCCCATATAGCGAATCTCTTATAGCGAATTCTCCCCTGGTGATAACTCACCAGGGGATATTTAATGGGGGAAACTGTTGGATTTGGTGCTAAAACCGAGGTTTTTTAGCTGAAAAGGCATGGGGTTTTGTGCCAGCAATTCTCAGTTTGGCAAATTGGCTATCTGACTACGCTTCCGACTCGCCCGCGAATAAATTGCGGGCTAATGAGTGAAAGCCCCGTTGGGGCTAAGATCTGTCGGCTATTAGTCCCGAAGGGACTTGATCGTCTGTAGCCCGCAATTTATTTGCGGGTGTTGGGGCGTAACCATAATGAGAATTGCTGGTTTTGTGCATGAAGAGAGAGTCTTTTGTTAATCGTGCTTAGCGGCTGTAAAGCTGACCTTTAAACTGAAGCGAAACTCCACTGCTGGGTGCCTGATGTGGCCCTTTTCTCAACGCAACCTCAATGCCGCGATACTTCCCGGCGACATTCATTTGAGACGTTTCGATTGCAGAATTTTGACCAGTATCAGAACGGCCAAGGAAGTTCAGTTGCATGGAGTTCACCTTTGGGAATCTTGAGTTCTGTCTATGTAAGTATTATGCGTCAGCGGCTCAGATTGCTTGGTGTCTGCCATCCCTCAACCTTAGTGTTTGTCGTCAGACATCAAGATGACTTGTGTCATGAAATGCTGTGATCTCTGTTTTTATGTTCCGTTACAGGGAGCGGAAGCCCTTCTAGGTAGAGGATTAGGGCTTTGTTGTGCAATGGCCTGAGAGAGAAAATGCGACTTGTGTCTGCGACATTATCTCTGCAATAGATTGCGCAACGACAACCGTTGCACCGATTTGTTTTAACGAAACATCAAACCGCATCCTGGCCGGATCATGAAGGGGGCTAGCTTTCGAAAAACGCTAAAAGTGCGTTTGAAAACTGCTCTGGGGCATCTTGCTGTAGCCAATGTGAGGCTCCCTCAATGGCCTGAAACCGAGCGCCCGGAATTTCACGGGCTAGCTGTTGACCATCCTCTGATTTCTGCCAAGGGTCATCCATCGCCCACAGAATCAGGGTTGGAGCCGAAATGTCGCCATGACGATCCACTAAGGCCATGGTCTGGTTGGCATTCAGTGCTGAGGCATTGCGCAATAAGCTCAGTTTTCCTGCTTCGCTGGCCCAAGGGGCGATAATGCCCTCGCGAAATTCTGGAGTGAGTTGACTGGCATTTGAAAGTCCGGCGGCGAGGCTTTCTTCTAGGGCGTTGACTAAATCGGCCACTGGGCGAGGCTTCCACCGAAGGGGATGGCCAAAATCGAGCATGTCATCGTCAAAGCGGTCGTAGCAGACTGAGTTTGTGATGACCAGGCGATTGACCAAGGCAGGATGCTCGATGGCTAAAATCAGCGCCACGGCACCTCCTGTGTCATGCCCCACCACATCCACTTGAGATAAATCTAGGGCGGATAAAAAAGATACGATCATGCGAGCCTGATCTTGAAACGATCGATCAAAGCGATCGCGCCGATCAGACCAGCCATGACCTAAAAAATCGGGTGCGAGTACTCGATACCCCGCTTGTACCAGGGTCGGAATAACCGCATGGTAGAGGTATCCCCAGGTTGGAATACCGTGCATCAGCAGAAGAGTGCCGCGCTGCGCCGTGCCTCGATCGATATACCGAATCGTGACCGGGATATGGGTTGCTGTACCCGCAGGTAAAACCATTTCTTGCTGGGCTGCTCGAAAGGTCTGCCAGGTGCCTAAATCATTTTTATCTGATGTCATTAATCCAAAATTGATATAGGTTAACGTGAGATAACGATACGTCTATGGCAATTACCTAGCGCAGGGTTTATGGGGTCATCTACATCGGCTCAAGTTCATATCATTAAGCATCCTCTGATTCAGCACAAGCTGACTCTGATGCGGCGAGTGGGCACCAGCACGGCAAAATTTCGCGCACTCTTGCACGAGATTAGTATGTTGTTGGCCTATGAAGTCACCCGCGATTTGCCCATCAAGTTAGAGCAAATCGATACCCCCATGACTTCGATGATGGCTCCGATCTTGGCTCCCGATAAGAAGCTGGTTGTCGTGTCTATCATGCGAGCCGGACAAGGTCTCCTCGACGGCATTCTCGCGCTGATGCCCTCAGCACGGGTCGGGCACATTGGTCTCTATCGCGATCCCAGCACGCTAGCCGTGATCGAATATTATTTGAAGCTGCCTCACGATGTGGGCGATCGCGACATGATTGTGGTTGATCCGATGCTGGCAACGGGCAACACAGCCGTTGCCGCCGTGAATCGACTGCGCCACGCCGAACCTCGCTCGATCAAGTTTCTTTGCCTGTTGGCTGCTCCTGAAGGAATCGAGCACTTTCATGAGATGCATCCCGATGTGCCCATCTACACCGCAGCCGTTGATGAAAAGCTCGACTCCCACGGCTATATTCTTCCCGGCATGGGAGATGCGGGCGATCGCCTCTTCGGCACGAAATAAATCTGCCTTGAGAGTGTAGTGGGGAACGTAGGATCGCCGTAGGGGCATGGCATTGCTCATTGGTGTCAAGTTAAACAAAAGCGATGATTGTCAAGAGGTGAATGGTCAGGAGATAAGCTGATATTACAGTGTTGGGATCAGCAGCTATGGGTAATCCTCGAAATG
>JBARXP010000328.1:0-4274 GCA_049647405.1 Elainellaceae cyanobacterium
GTTAAGCAAACAGCCCGTGGAGGCGTTCTGACCGGGGATATCCAGGCTTGCTTGGATATCTAGGCGTGAGCCAGTGAAGCGGGAATCTCACTGCATACCCGTTAGGGTTGCTGGGAGAGCAGTCAATGTTCCGCCGCTCTTAATGTCATCTCCATTAAAATATTGTGAGAGCTTTGCTCTTCTTCTTCGCTGTGGGGAGATATCTGTACATAGCTGCCGTCAGGCTGGAGTTCCCACCCTTGGCGATTGTCTGCTTTCATAATGCTTAGCAGCTTGACTAATTTTTCTTGGAGTGAGGGTTCTTCAATCGGAGTCACGGCCTCAATGCGGCGATCGAGATTGCGGCGCATCCAGTCGGCGCTGCCGATATAAACTTCTCGGCTGCCATTGTTGTGAAAGTAGAAAATGCGAGAGTGCTCTAGGTAGCGTCCTACGACGCTGGTGACTCTGATATTGTCGCTGATGCCTTCTATGCCTGGGCGGAGGCAGCAGATGCCCCGGATAATCAAGTCAATTTGCACCCCAGCTCGTGACGCCTGATACAGCTTGGCAATAATCTGCGGATCAACTAGGGCATTCATCTTAGCGATAATTTTACCCGTGTTGCCCTGAGCCGCATGACTTATTTCGCGCTCGATCATCTCATTCATGCGATCGCGCAGACTCACGGGTGCAACCAACAGCTTCCGATACGATTTTTGGCGAGAATAGCCGGTGAGAAAATTGAACAGCTCAGTCAGATCTGCTCCCAGGTCGGGACGGCAGCTCAGTAACCCCAGGTCAGTATAGATTCGCGCTGTTTTGGGGTTGTAATTACCCGTGCCGATGTGGACATATCGCCGAATCTTCTCTTCTTCTCGTCGTACAACCAGCGTGACTTTGGTATGGGTCTTCATCCCGACAAGACCATAGACCACATGGACGCCTGCTTTTTCTAGCTTGCGCGCCCAGATAATATTATTCTCCTCATCGAATCTTGCTTTCAGCTCCACCAGGGCCACGACTTGCTTGCCATTTTCAGCGGCAGAGATCAGTGCATTGACAATGGGAGAGTCGCCAGATGTTCGATACAGCGTCATCTTAATGGCTAATACGTTTGGATCGTGGGCCGCTTGGGTAATGAACTGCTGAACCGTCGCCGGAAAAGAATGATAGGGATGATGCAACAGTAAATCTTTTTGCCGGATGATTGCGAAAAAGTCTTGGCTGGTATCTAGTTCATCGATTTCGCCCGTGATCGATAGCTTGAGCCGGGGAGGAGCAACTGGAGTCCACGGCAAATCTTTAAGGTGGGGGAGCGGCAACCCCAAAAATGCGATCAAGTCGCACAGGTTTAGCAGCCCATTGATCTCGTAGACATCTGGATCGGTCAGGCTCATTTCGCGCATCAGTGTTTCGCGCACCATGGGTGGAGCCGCTGTAGAAATCTCCATCCTCACGGCTGACCCACCCAGACGACGTTTGCGCAACTCTTTCTCAATGGCCAGCATTAAGTCATCGGCTTCGTCTTCTTCGACCTCTAAATCGGCATTGCGAGTAATGCGGAACGTGCAATATTCGCCGACATCCATGCCAGGAAATAGGGCTTCTAAGTTGTGGCCAATCACCTGTTCTAAAGGAACCCCCGCCCAAATCGCAGGTTTGCCGCGATGTTGGGGCCGTAATTCGGCGGGCAGTTTGACAAAGCGCGAAGGCGGAACCTTAACCCGTGCAAAGCGAGGAACGTCTTTTTCTGGGTCATTCATAATCACAGCCAAATTGAGACTGAGATTGGAAATGTAAGGAAATGGATGGCCCGGATCAACGGCTAACGGCGTTAGCACCGGAAAGATCTGCTCTTCAAAATAAGTTTTGAGATAGCGTTTTTGAGCCCCGTCGAGATCGGCATAGTCGAGTAAATAAATTCCGTTGCTTGCTATTTCGTGACAGAGCACGGTTTCGAAGTGGTGGTGCTGCTCTGCGATCATCGGTTGCAATCGCTGACTAATGTCATCGAGCTGCTCTTGTGGGGTTCGTCCATCGGGGGTCAGCTTAGCAACCTGCGCCTCGACCTGCTGTTTTAGCCCTGCAACCCGCACCATGAAAAACTCATCTAGGTTTGACCCAAAGATCGCCATAAACTTTAGTCGCTCAAGCAGTGGCGTGCGCGGATCCATGGCCTCGTGCAACACACGACGGTTGAATTCTAGCCAGCTTAGCTCTCGGTTGAAATAGTATTGAGAGTCACTAAAATCGATATTGTTTTCGATATTGGCTGATGGCGAGGTTGCTGAACTTTGCTGCTGGTCGAGAGCAAGCGGTTGTTTTTTCGAATTTTGAGAGGCAGACATCTGATCCATCGCGGATTTCCCCAATACACCATCAATTACTAGCGCAATTTTTTAGGGTAGCAGGGGTGAGCAAAGACAGGGTTAAGAATAGGGCTTTTGATTTTCAAGAACGTTATCGATCGCATCAGTCTGCTCCAAAGACCTCCGCTTCTTGACCCTTCCACCATTCTCCTAGAGCCATGAGGTCTTGATGAATGTCATTGAGCTGATGCATGTATTCATCTGCCGACATTTCTTGCTTTCGCTCTTGCAATTTTTTGAGCCGGAGCTGGGCCAATAGCCAGGGCTTGAACTCGCTGTTGGTTTCTTCCATATAGCGAGCGAGTGATTGGCTGTCAGCTTGAGGATCGTAGGCCATATAAAATGTAGGAGAATAAACGTCTAGCTGTGGTTGGTTCGTTATTAAAAAGTTAGTTCGGCATTAAAAATCGACTTATCTTGATGGTAACTGGGCGATCGCCCTCCAAACCGAATCATGAGGCACAATCCCAGTCAGTGGTGCCACCCGAGAATGGGAGACGAGGTTTTGTGTAGGGACGCACTATGTTTGACTATGCGGTGATTGGGAAAGGATTGATTGGAGCCTCTGCGGCGCGATCGCTCGCCTCTGTTTCTCCCAATATAGCGGTGATTGGCCCTGACGAGCCTTCTAGCTTAGCGACTCATGATGGCATTTTTGCTAGCCATTACGATCAGGGTCGCATTACCCGAGTGTTGGACGAAAATTTAGTTTGGGCAACCCTAGCTCAGCGATCGCTCGATACCTATGGTGAGATTGAGCAAGAGAGCGGTGTTCGGTTTCACTATCCGGCGGGAGCCATGCGGGTGGGGCACAATACGCCTGCTCATGAAGCTTATATCGCGAATAATCGTCAGATAGGAACTCAGCTCGGGGCTACGTTTCAAGCCTACGACACGCTAACGTTGCAGGACAAATTTCCCTATTTTCAATTTTCTTCACAGGCGATCGCCCTCCACGAAACGGGAGGGGCAGGCTTTATCAATCCTCGGGCGTTGATTCAGGCACAGCTCACTATTGCCGAATCAAAAGGAGCAGCGATTTTTCGCAGCATTGTCAAAGATCTGCGCGTCGAGGCCGATCACTGCTGCATCGACACCCATGATGGGCAAATCTACGAGGCCCGCAAGGTGCTGATTACTACTGGAGCCTTCACCAATTTCTTTTCGCTGGTGGGGCGATCGCTCGCTTGGAAGGTTGTCGCGGAATCTATTTTGCTGGCTGAATTATCTGATGACAGTTTGGATCGCATTCGCACGATGCCATCTCTGATGTATCGGGTTCCTGTGGATGGCAATCCTGAAAATCCCAGCTACTGGCCAGCTTATCTGGTGCCGCCCACAGGCTATCCCGATGGCCGCACCTATCTCAAAATTGGCATTGGCAACCAGCGCGATCGCGTTTTCACTTCGCTCCACGAGATTAATCACTGGTTTCGATCTGGGCCGTCTGCGGCTACCCATGATCACCTACTCTCGGTGCTGAAGCACATCTTGCCCGACATAGAAGTCTTGGCTACCCAGGCGCACCCCTGCGCTCTTACCTTCACGGCAACCAACCATCCCTATATCGACGTGGTTGCACCCCAAAAAATCTTCATGGCGGTGGGGGGCTGTGGCTATGCGGGGAAGTCCGCTGTAGAAATTGGCCGCTTAGGGGCTCAACTCGCCATTCATGATCGCTGGACGGAGGCGATCGCCCCAACGCTGAAACCTGATGTTTTTCGAGCCGTATACGCCGATTGAGGGGTTAGACCCATCACTTAGTTACATTTTGTCAGCAATACTACCTAATGCATACTTAAACCAGCCTAGAATGTGTCTATTCAGACAGGGTGCTCTCGATTGGAATCTGGTGGAATACTGTCATCCCCCATATGTATGAATCCTGGATCAGAGAGGACGCATCTCATGCTTGCATCGTTT
>JBARXP010000329.1:0-7893 GCA_049647405.1 Elainellaceae cyanobacterium
CCTTTGACGGTGTCGTCGTCAGATCCGGCACGAATAATGTCATCGCCTCCCCGTGCCACGATGCGATCTGAACCGTCTAGTCCACGGATGATATCTGCGTCTAGGGTTCCGATCAGCTGATTGTCTGTGTTATCGCCAATAATACGAGCCATGAAAATTCTCCTTTGGTGAATCAAGGGGGATATGAATGTACAAAAACTTCAATCTTGCTGAAATGAGACACTACAGGGCGATGCATCTGAGCGATCGCCCAGATGCATCACAAGACACTGAGCTATAAAAAGGGGCGATCGCCAGCCTTAGCGTCGATATGAAACCCCGCGAAACTGATAGCCGTACGCGCTAGCAACCTGTTTTTGCTCATACGTTGTTGTCATCAATGGATAGCACCGTCCTAAAAACTGAACTTTGAGTCCGGTTTCGACACCGCTGACCGTATGACATTCTGGTGAATAGCGAGCACCGCGATAGTAAAGAGCCATGATGATTCTCCTTGAGTGAATGTAAAGCTAGTGAATGTAAAGTTGAATGTGAGGACAAACGTGAACAGCAGAAATGTATAAATGATCAAGTCTTGCTTGTGGCAGGCATCGCGTTGATTCTCCCTAGGGGCTCACTCCTTCAAAAATGAGTGACTCATGCGATGACCTTGAGGAACGATTGACTTGAGGAACTGTGTCTCTCACATCTCCAAGACTAAGACTAAAAAAAGTAGCTGTCGTTACATAAAAACTCGCAATTGGTCGCTGCTGACCTCATACATCTGTGTGACCTCGATCAGGGGGAGTGCCTTTAGAAAGCTGGTGAACGTAAACGGTGTCAGAATGGAACGCCGTTTACGTTGCCTCAAAATTGCAGCAAAAAGGAGGGCGATCGCCCTCAAAATAAGCCGCAAATTTCTTAAATTTGTAAATTGCACATTGTTCTTTAGACAAACCTCTTATAATCTCTGAAAAGCACATCTCTAGGAAAAATGTTTAGATGAGCGGCATGGTTCTGCTGCCAATCTGTGCATAAATCAATCTGTGCATAAAGATGTGCACAAGCCTTAAAATATGCGCAAGCCTTAGACCTCTTACACTAACGTTCAACTTGTTCGTGATCTTATGGAGTTTGAAACCGCGCTCAATCTGGTTAACGATGCGATGGTTGCCCATTTCGATCGGCTGCTCAATGATGCTGAGTTGACTTTATTTAGAGGAGCTTGGTATCACCAAACCTATGACACTACGGCAGAAGAATCGGACTACTCTTCTAGCTATCTAACCCGAACTGTTGGCCCAAAGTTTTGGAAACAGTTGAGCGAAGCGTTGGGTGAGCGTGTAAGCAAAACGAGCTTTCGAGCGGCGATTGAGCAGCGATCGCGTCAAGCCGAGCCGAGACTGCCGCCTCCGGCTGCTCTGGTTGAACAACGTTCAGAGCCTGAGTCATTCGGTGCTGCCCTAGTTCAGAATGCGTCTCATTCTCTCGCTATCGACTGGGGTGAGGCTCCCGATGTCACCATCTTTTATGGACGACAATCTGAACTTGCCACGCTGAAGCAGTGGGTAGAGGGCGATCGCTGTCGATTGATGGGTGTGTTGGGCATGGGCGGTATGGGCAAGACTGCCCTCGTCGCCAAACTCATTGAGACTTTGGTGGAATCAGACGATTGCCCGTTTCAACATATCATTTGGCGATCGCTCCGCAACGCACCTTCGCTTCAGGAGGTCTTGGCAGACGTGCTTCCGTTTCTTTCCCATCAGCAAGATACTGAAGCCACTCCTAAACGGTTGCTCTACTGGTTACGGCAGGCGCGCTGCTTAATTGTTTTCGACAACATGGAAACGATTTTGCAAGAGGGCGAACAGGCAGGTTCTTTTCGGACTGGATATGAAGAATATCGCGATCTGTTGCAGGTCATCGCTGAAACCCGACATCAGAGCAGTGTCGTTTTGACCAGTCGGGAGAAACCTCACGTGGTGGGATTGCAAGAAGGGATTGATCTGCCGGTGCGATCGCTCCAACTCTCAGGTTCATCGGAAGCCGCATTCGCTTTGATCAATGCGAAAGGATTGATGGGAACCGATGAGGAAAAGCAGCAACTCGCCCAATATTACAATCACAGCCCACTTGCGCTGAAGATTGTGTCAACCTCAATCCAAACATTATTTGATGGTCAGATTCGACTGTTTCTGAATGAAAATACGCTAGTTTTCAACGGACTCCAGCGCTTGCTCGATCAGCAGTTTGAACGACTGTCTGGGCTAGAGAAAACCGTCATGACTTGGCTGGCGATTAATCGAGAGTGGACATCAACAACAGATCTAGCAGCAGACATTGTGCCTGTAGTCTCGCGGGCTAGTTTGCTAGAGACTCTGGAGTCTTTGGGATCTCGACATTTGATCGAAACGCGATCGGGCTACTACACTCAGCAACCTGTAGTGATGGAATATGTCACCTGTCGGTTTAATGTTCAAATGGCGACTGAGCTAATCGACCTGCACTTTGATTGCAGTCATCACTACGCCATTCTCAAAACAACAGTCAAAGATTATGTGCGTGAGAGCCAAAGCCGTTTGATTGTACAACCGATCCTTCAATATCTTCAGGAAAGCTATCAATCTACTGAAGCGATCCGGCAGCATCTTCAGACTCTTTTAGAATTGCTTCATACGGAGACATCTCTACAATCAAGCTATGCAGCAGGAAACCTGATGAATCTTTGCTGTCATCTCCAGGTTGACTTGTCCCATTATGACTTTTCTCATTTGATCATCCGTCATGCTGATTTACAAAACAACTCTGTGCGCCGACTCAATGTCACCGACTCAACGTTTATCTCTCCTCGTTTTTTCCAAGCATTCAGTCCTATCTTTCAAGTTGCCTTTAGCCCAGATGGAACTCTGCTAGCCAGTGGTGATGGTGCCGGACAAGCCCAAATCTGGCGACTTGCCGATCGCCAGCCGATCGTGTCGTTCAAAGCGCTGAATACCTGGGTCATGACGGTTCAGTTTAGCCCAGACGGTAATCTCTTAGCCGTGGGGGACACCGACGGCACACTCTATCTCTGGCATGTTCATACAGGGCAGCTTGTCCATCAGTTTACGGCCCATTCAGGGGTAATCTGGAATACTCCTTTTAGCCCAGACGGCACTCTTCTCGCGACTAGCAGCACCGATCATACGATCAAACTCTGGGATGTCCGGCAGGGTATCCTGATCGCTACGTTACAAGAACATACAAAGGATGTGCGATCGGTTGATTTCAACTCTGACGGGACAAAGCTGGTGAGCAGTAGCATCGACCAGAGTATTATCATTTGGGATATCTCTAGCTATCAACCCATCAAGCGTATGGCGCACCCGACAGGTGCGGTGCTGGCTGTTCGATTTAGCCCGGATGATCGCTATATTGCGACAGGCCATAGCGATCGCTCTGTCGGTTTATGGGACACCCTTTCTGGTGAATGTGTCCGTCTCTTAGAGGGTCATGTCCAATCTATTTTATCCATTAGCTTTAATTCAACGGGCACCTTGCTGGTGAGCGGCAGTGCAGACGGAACTGCAAAGCTGTGGGAGGTGTCGTCGGGGCGACTGGTCAGGACTTTTCAAGGACACAATAACTGGCTATGGTCTGCTGAATTTAGCCCCGATGGCCTGTCGTTGGCAACAGGCTGTAACGACCAAACAGTAAAGCTCTGGGATGTGTCATCAGGGCGTTTGCTGACTGCGCTTCAAGGGTCTGCGAATTGGGTGATGTCGGTTCAATTTAGCCCAGACTCGACTCTGCTGGCGAGCGGCAACTTCGATTGCACTGTTCGACTGTGGGATGTCAGCACTCAACAGCTCTCGAAAACCCTCTATGGGCACCATAGCTGGGTTGAATCGGTGTGCTTTAGCCCCGATGGCGATCGCCTGGTTAGCAGTAGTACCGATTGCACCATCAAGCTTTGGGAGATTCAGAGCGGACGCTGCTTAAATACTCTGAAGGGTCACAGTAGTGGCATCTGGGCCGTAATGTTTAGTCATGACGGGAACTGGATCGCCAGTGCAAGTTGTGACATGACGGTTAAGCTGTGGGATGCCTGTACGGGTAACCTGATTCATACGTTTGATGGACATTTATCCTGGGTGCTATGTGTCCAATTTAATCCGAGTGGAACATTGATCGCCAGCGGCAGTGCAGATGGGACGGTCAGATTGTGGGATGTTCAAACTAAAAGTCTCTGGAAAACGCTGCGTGCCGAAACGAGTTGGGTCTGGTCAGTCAGCTTTACCCCAGACGGTCGATATCTGGCTACAGGCAGTAATAACGGCACCGTGCAATTGTGGAATATTGACAACGAGACGGTCATACATACCTTAGCTGACCATGAGATGACGGTTGCATCTGTCAATATTCATCCGTTTAAACCGCTTTTGGCGAGTGGGAGTGATGATCAAACCGTGGGTCTATGGGATATAAATTCGGGGAAGCTCTTACGGCTGTTGCGAGGGCATCAGCATCGGGTGGCTGCTGTGACCTTTAGCCCCGATGGTCAGTGCTTGGCAAGCGGCAGCGTTGATGAAACGATTCGGCTTTGGGATATAGCAACGGGGAATTGTTTAGGTATTCTCCAATCTGAGCGTCCTTACGAAGGCATGAATATCACTGGAGTTCAGGGGTTAACTGAAGCCCAGAAGAGCACGCTTAAATCTTTAGGAGCCATTGAGCAGATAGACCCTGAATCTACCCTTGAAGGACATTCTGCAATTCAAGGATATTCAAGCAGGGTCGAACCATCACAGCAAATTGAGGCAGTTGTTCAGCTCACCCAGACACCAGCGTTTTTTACATCTATAGAAGAAACACATTCACGATCACAACCCGCGCTTCAGATTCAGGTCTTGGGAGATCTCCAGATTACATATAATGACCAATCGATTGACACGTTAATCAATGAGCGATCGCAGATTTTGCTCGCTTACCTGCTGCTCCAGCGCCACACGCCTCAACCCCGGCAGCGGGTAGCCTTTGCGCTCTATGATATGTCTGACTCGCAAGCTCGCACCACACTCCGCAAAGATATCTTTAACCTGAGGCAGGCACTCCCCCATGCAGAACGCTATCTTCTCACTACCGCCAAGACGCTCCAGTGGAATGAGAGTGCCAATCTTTCGCTAGACATGGCGGAGTTTGAGGCTGCGTTATGTGAGGTTGAGCATGTATCCGACTCTGAGATGGCGGCAAAGCAGCAGATGTTGGAACGGGCGATCGCTCTCTACTCCGGCGATCTGCTGCCGACTCTTGATCCAGAGTGGCTCATGCGAGAACGCGAACAGTTGCGTCAGCGATATCTCAGCGCTCTTGAGCAGCTCATCGGGCTGCTGCACAAACGGCAAGACTATGGAGTTGCCCTTCGCTATGCCCAGCAGTTGTTAGCCGCTGACCCGCTGCGAGAGTCGGCTTATCAAACCGTGATGCAGTTGTATCGAGACAATGGCGATCGCGCCGCTGCGATTCGTACGTACCATGAGTGTATGACGATGTTGCGGGAAGAATTGGGTATCGATCCGAGTCTTGAAACTCAAGCACTGTATCAGCAATTGCTAGATTAGTTGTGAAGTGAAGACCATGTTGACGGGTGCAGTCATGAGCTGCGGTATTGTAACTTTCTCCGCGTATTTGAATGATTGAGGGTAATGTTTTCCATCTGTGGGCACTGTCCACCCTACGGCTGCTGTAGGAGCATCGCATTGCGATGCCCATACCAAAACCATTCTTCGAATGTGCAACACCCAAATATACAGAATCCTGATATGACCATTCTTTGCTTCTGCCTCCTCAATCCTGATTTATGTTCGAAGATCGACAATATCCATCTCACGACTCTCAGGAGAGAGCGAAGTCTCAGAAAGACGAGAGGCCAAAGGTTTCTCATCAAATCCGGTCAGCACCCGCTCCAACACAGGCAGTAGTCGATTCACCTGATGTGCCCGAATTAGCACATCCCAGACGGGTTCTAGCTTTTTCCAAGCGCCTGCATAGACGAGATGGCGCAGGCGATCGCGCCAGGTGTCTTTGCTCCAGGCTCCCTGAAAGATGTGCGACCAGCGATAAAACTCGCGATAGGCTCGCCAATACCCCGATTCCAATTCTTCGGGGGTAAAGTGAGTGGGTTGATAAACCGTATGGCGGGTGTCGTACAAATTCCAGTTGGAATGATTGATGCGGCCTTGTTGCTCCATACGGGTATAGAGAGGAGTGCCGGGATAGGGCGTGAGAATGTGAAACGTTGCCGTTTCGATGCCCTGCTGAACGGCCCATTCGACCGTTCGATCAAACACAGTGGGGTCATCATCATCCATGCCAAAGACAAAGCTGCCGTTGATCATCACCCCTGCATCATGCAGCCGACGAATGGCGACACTATAGTCGCGATTGAGATTTTGATATTTGTGCTGTTCGCGCAAATTATTGGGATTCAGAGTTTCAAATCCCACAAACATACTGCGCAGCCCGCAATCCACCGCCTTTTCTAACAGTCCGGGTTCTAAAATTGAGGGCACCGTCGCCGCCGCCTGCCAGACTCGCCCCATGCCTTTCATGCCTTCAAACAGCGCCGTTGCAAAGGTCGGATTCCCAAATAGATGATCGTCAAGAAAATAGAGATGATGCCCCGGCAACCGATCAATTTCAGCCAGAGCCGCGTCTACCTCTTGGGTGTAATACGAGCGCCCGCCTTGGTAAAACGCATCTTTGTAGCAAAAGTCGCAGTGATGAGGACAGCCCCGCGACACGACGATGGAATTAGGAATGAGATAGTGCGATCGCTTAATCAAATCTCGTCGAATGGGAGGAACACCCACCAACGAGCGATCGCGCGACTGGTAGCGTGAACCAGGATGTCCGGCTCGAAAGTCTTGCAAAAACTGAGGCCAGGTATCTTCCCCAGGCCCCAGAAAAATGGTGTCGGCGTGAGCCGCTGCTTCATCTGGCAGAGAGGTCACGTGGAGGCCGCCTAGTGCAACATAGCTCCCCTTCTCACGATAGTGATCGGCAAGCTCATAGGCGCGATAGGCTGAGGTGACGTACACCTGAATTACCACCAAGTCAGGCTCGTCGTCCAGATTCAGTCTTTCTACATGCTCGTCTTGCAAGTCAAGATCATCATCGGGGTCAAAAAAACTGGCGATCGTCGCAAGGCCCAAGGGGGGAAATAGAGAATATTTAATCGGTCGCCAAAAGGGACTTAACGCCTCAGTCAGTGCGGGCAAAATCAGCTTTACTTTCATCGCATCAGCCTCGGTAGGGGGTCGTGCAAAAGAACAACCTGATGACTACCCATCGTAACCAGCTCAATTTTCCAATCCGGACATTACTGCAACCTTGAAGCAAACTGAAGCAATTTGTGATAATTCGCTACTGGTTGTGATAAATGATAGGGTAAGGGGCTGATCCAAAGCAACATCGCAAGATTCATTAGAGCTGTTGTGAAATAAAGGATAATGCTTGAGTTAAAGAGTGAGAGTGAACTCCTCAAATGCTAAATCTTCACCGCTTGCTACACGACGACCGTTCGCTGCGTGCGTTGACTATTAAGTGCTAAGGATGTGGTCAAAACTAAAGCGAACGGTGTGTGCCCCCGCCGGGGGGCACACACTCAGATAGCATCGTTTAATTCACAACAACTCCAATGAATGCAGTGGATGAAATGAAATGAATCGGTCTATGCCAGAGCAAAGTTATCGCTGCTGAAGTTGGCCAGATCGGCAACTTGGGTAATGTTTTCCATGTTGGCGAGGACGTTGATGTCGCCGCCGCCGCCCAAATCTTGAGAATGTACCAGACGACCAATACCCAGGTTTTCGTTGAAGTAGATGAAGACTCCTTCTGCGGCAGTCGTAGTGCCGTTGGCGATCGCCGCTGCTG
>JBARXP010000330.1:0-3921 GCA_049647405.1 Elainellaceae cyanobacterium
CCGAAGAAGACTTTGGGGGTGCTGAATATGAAGGCTGCAATGAATATCTGGTGGCGACTAATCCAGAAGCCGTGAAGAAGGTGCATCGAGGCTTCTTAGACGTGGGAGCCGATGTCATCGAAACCGATACCTTTGGCGGCACGTCGATTGTGTTGGCAGAATATGACTTGGGCGATCGCGCCTACGAACTCAACAAGCGAGCCGCTGAGCTGGCAAAAGAGGTTGCCGCCGAATATTCCACGCCCGAAAAGCCTCGCTTTGTGGCCGGATCGATCGGCCCAGGAACGAAGCTGCCGACCCTGGGGCATATCGACTTCGACACCATGAAAGATGCCTATGTCGAGCAAGCGCGGGGGCTGATCGATGGGGGATCAGATTTGCTGCTCGTCGAGACCTGTCAAGATGTGCTGCAAATCAAATCGGCGCTCAACGGCATCATGGAAGCGTTTGAGCAAACCGGAACGCGCCTTCCGATTATGGTCTCCGTCACCGTTGAGCAGCAGGGCACCATGCTCGTGGGAACAGAAATCAGCGCTGCCCTGACGATTTTGGAACCCTACTCTATCGATATTTTGGGGTTAAACTGCGCCACCGGGCCAGATTTGATGAAGGAGCACATCAAGCACCTGGCCGAACATTCTCCCTTTGTCGTCTCCTGTATTCCCAATGCGGGGCTGCCAGAAAACGTCGGCGGTCAGGCTCACTACCGCCTCACCCCGATGGAACTGCGGATGTCGCTGATGCATTTTGTAGAAGACCTGGGCGTGCAGGTGATCGGCGGCTGCTGCGGCACTCGTCCCGACCACATTCAGCAACTGGCGGAAATGTCTAGGGATCTGAAACCGAAAGAACGACCCGTAAGAAAACCCTCCGACGTAGGG
The DNA here is from genome assembly GCA_049647405.1 of Elainellaceae cyanobacterium. Lineage (GTDB taxonomy): Bacteria > Cyanobacteriota > Cyanobacteriia > CAKZMO01 > CAKZMO01 > CAKZMO01. The sequence goes on from JBARXP010000330.1 coordinate 882, forward strand.
GCGCATAGCTATGCGCCCCTACCAGAAAATGCGCCCCTACCAGAAAATGCGCCCCTACCAGAAAATGCGCCCCTACCAGAAAATGCGCCCCTACCGGAAAATGCGCCCCTACCAAAGGTGCGCGAATCGTTCAATTACGTCCCTTCGGCTGCCTCCATCTACGCCCCCCAGCCCTACGATCAAGACAATTCCTTCCTAATCATTGGCGAACGGCTCAATGCCAGCGGCTCCAAAAAGTGCCGCGAGATGCTCAATGCCGAAGAATGGGATGGCCTAGTGGCTCTGGGCAAATCTCAGGTGAAAGAGGGAGCCCATATCCTCGACGTGAACGTGGACTATGTCGGGCGCGATGGCGAAAAAGACATGCACGAGCTGGTGTCGCGGCTCGTGACCAACATTACCCTGCCTCTGATGCTCGACTCCACCGAGTGGACGAAGATGGAAGCCGGACTCAAGGTGGCAGGCGGCAAGTGCTTGCTCAACTCCACCAACTATGAGGATGGTGACGAGCGGTTCTTCCAGGTGATCGAACTGGCGAAGAAATATGGCGCAGGCGTGGTCGTCGGCACCATCGACGAAGACGGTATGGCTCGCACGGCAGAGCAGAAGTTTGCGATCGCCCAACGCGCCTACCGCGACATTCTGGAATATGGCATTCCGGCTCACGAAATTTTCTACGATCCTCTAGCGCTGCCGATCTCTACCGGAATTGAGGAAGACCGGGTCAACGGACGCGAAACGATCGAATCTATGCGGATGATTCGGGAGAATTTGCCTGGGGTTCACATTGTTCTGGGAGTCTCGAACGTTTCCTTTGGCCTCAACCCCGTCGCCCGGATTGTGCTCAACTCCATGTTTTTGCACGAGTCGATTCAGGTGGGTCTGGATGCGGCGATCGTCAGCGCGGCCAAAATTTTGCCCCTGGCTAAAATCGAACCCGACCACCAAAAAATCTGCCGCGACCTGATCTACGATCGCCGCGAATATGACGATGCGGGTATCTGCACCTACGATCCCCTAACCAAGCTCACGACTCTGTTTGAAGGCGTGAAGAAAGACGCCATTAAGCGCACCCCCACCAAAGATTTGCCCCTAGAGGAGCAGCTCAAGCAGCACATTATCGACGGTGAGCGCCAGGGCTTAGAAGAGGTGCTCGAAAAAGCGCTCCAGCAACATCCTCCCCTCAATATCATCAACATCTACCTGCTCGACGGCATGAAGACCGTCGGCGAACTGTTTGGCTCAGGCCAGATGCAGCTTCCCTTTGTGCTCCAGTCTGCCGAAACCATGAAATCTGCCGTCGCCTACCTCGAACCTTACATGGAGAAATCGGAGGGCGATGCGGGCAAAGGCAGCTTCCTGATTGCCACGGTGAAAGGCGATGTCCACGATATCGGCAAAAACCTGGTCGATATCATCTTGTCAAACAACGGCTACAAGGTCGTCAATCTGGGCATCAAGCAGTCTGTAGATGCCATCATCGATGCTTACAAGCAGCACAACGCCGACTGCATCGCCATGAGCGGGTTGCTGGTTAAGTCTACGGCGTTCATGAAAGAAAACCTGGCCGTATTTAACGAGAAGGGCATCACCGTGCCCGTGATTCTCGGCGGCGCAGCCCTGACCCCCAAATTTGTCTACGAAGACTGTCAGAAGGTCTACAACGGCAAGGTGATCTACGGCAAAGACGCCTTCGCTGACCTCCACTTTATGGACAAGCTGATGCCCGCCAAGCACTCTGGCGAGTGGGACGATTTGAGTGGCTTCTTGGGTGAAGAGATCGCCAACGGCAAGGTTGCATCCCACGAGGCCGAGTCAAGCGATGAGATTGAAACCGAGGCTAAAGAAGCCGCTGAACCGTCTGCGACGATAAGTGAACCGATTCCTGAAGACACCACCCGGTCAGAGGCCATTGCGCTCGACAGCGATCGCCCCACGCCACCTTTTTGGGGGCCGAAAATTCTCACGCCCGACGATATCCCGATTGAGGAGGTCTTCAGCTATCTTGATCTGCAAGCACTGATTGCTGGACAGTGGCAGTTTCGCAAGCCCCAAGGCCAGCCCCGCGAGGAATATGACGCGTTTTTGGCAGAAAAGGTCTACCCCATTCTCGACGAATGGAAGCGGCGGGTTGTGGAGGAAAATCTGCTGCATCCCCAGGTGGTTTACGGCTATTTCCCTTGTCTTGCTGATGGAAATTCGCTCCACATTTACAATCCCGATGTGGGGTTGCAGGGCTGTGCGCCCCTACCCGATCCGGTAGCGACCTTCAAGTTTCCCCGACAAAAATCTCTGCGCCGCCTCTGCATCGCCGACTACTTTGTGCCCAAAGAGTCAGACCCTCAACAGTTCGACGTATTCCCGATGCAGGCGGTGACGGTGGGCGACGTTGCCACCGAGTTTGCCAAGAAGCTGTTTGACTCTGACCAATACACCGACTATCTCTACTACCACGGGCTAGCGGTGCAGATGGCGGAAGCCTTAGCGGAATGGACTCACGCCCGCATTCGGCGGGAGTTGGGCTTTGGGGCAGAAGACCCAGAAAATATTCGCGATATTTTGGCTCAGCGCTATCGCGGCTCGCGCTATAGCTTTGGCTATCCGGCCTGTCCTCATATTCCAGATCAGTACAGGCTGCTGGATTTGCTGGAGGCGAAGCGAATTAATTTGGTGATGGATGAGAGTGAGCAGTTGTATCCTGAGCAATCGACAACGGCGATCGTGGCCTATCATCCTGCGGCTAAGTACTTTAGCGCATAGGTCTTGTAGTTTTGTAGAGCGTTGTAGAAGCATAAGCAACACGTCAAACCTTAACCCATGACGATTGACCTTCAGCAATGTCGAGATAACTTTAGGCAGCGGGCAGCCATGCAGCAAACCCAGCGGGAAATCTTGCGTCAGCAAGCCCGTGATGAGGCGATCGCCACGATTACCCAAGTTGTCCCCCACTATCCTCAAATCACCCAGATTTACTTATTTGGTTCCGTCACTCAGCCCGGACAATTCCGCGATCGCTCCGACATTGATATTGCGGTTGCAG
>JBARXP010000331.1:0-3115 GCA_049647405.1 Elainellaceae cyanobacterium
CCCCGAGAGATAATCTCCGCTGGTTACGCCGGGTTCCACCTGAATCGAATCTCCCTCACGATCCTTCAGCACTTCAATGAAGGTCACAAAAAAGTTATTGACTCCCTCTCGAAGCTGCTGCACATAGGCATGTTGGTCTGTGCTGCCTTTATTTCCATAGACGGCAATGCCCTGATAAACCGTGTTGCCGTCTAGATCGTTTTCCTTGCCCAGAGATTCCATTACGAGCTGCTGTAGGTAGCGGCTAAAGAGCAACAAGCTATCTTTGTAGGGCAAAATCACCATGTCTTTTTCGCCCTTGCCGTTGCCGACCGCGTACCAACTCAGCGCCAACAAAACTGCCGGATTTTGCTTGATGGAGTGAACGCGGGTCGCCGCATCCATTTCTTTCGCTCCGGCCAACATGGCGCGAATATCGATGCCCTGTAGCGCAGCCGGAAGCAACCCCACCGCAGACAGTTCTGAGGTGCGGCCTCCCACCCAGTCGTGCATCGGAAAACGAGCTAGCCAGCCCTCTCGCTTGGCCTGTTCGTCGAGCTTACTGCCGACTCCTGTCACGGCAACAGCGTGCTGAGAAAAGTTCATGCCGCGCACTTCATAGGCGCGCTTGATTTCCAACATGCCGTTGCGGGTTTCAGGCGTGCCGCCAGACTTGGAGGTGGTAATGACCAGCGTGCTCGATAGCTTATCTTTCAGCTTCTCCAGCGTGCGATCGATGCCTGCCGGGTCAGTGTTGTCAATGAAGTGAATGGTCACCGGAGGCTTGACTGCACCTAGGGCTTCTGAGACAAACTGCGGCCCCAAGGCTGAGCCGCCGATGCCAATCGAGAGCACCTCTGTAAACATTTGAGCCTGGGGCGGACGCACCTCCCCAGCATGAACCTTATGGGCAAAGGTTTCAATTTGCTCTAGGGTATCGACGATGTCGTGCTTGAGTTCGTCAGAGGGGGCTAGGTCTGGATCTCGCAACCAGTAGTGCCCCACCATTCGATCTTCATCGGGATTGGCGATCGCCCCTTTTTCGAGGGCGGCCATGTCTGTAAATGCCTGGGCAAACTTGGGTTCTATCATCGCCATATATTCGTTTTTGAAGCGCATTCGACTAATGTCGATATAGAAACCTAGCCCGTCATGAAAATAGAGCCAATCTTGATATCGTTGCCAAAGTGCAGCAGCATCCATAGAACCCTTCGCAGCCTCTCACATTAGATCATTCACAGTGTAGCGAGTGATAGCGCGAGACCCGGCAGGATTTCAGAGAATCCCAAGATTCGCCCCGTTGCACTATCAAGTCTTGGGGCAGGTCTTGGGGCAATGTTGAGTCATTAGGCTAACAGCATAGTTGACCCAAACAATGACAGCGCCTTGTGTTCAGGCAAGAAGAGCGAGCAACAGCAAAACCGAGCCGACAATAAAAATAACATTTACGCCATTCGATGATGAATTCGATAGATTTCGACGAAATCCGCAGTTGAGACAGGCGTAGGTCTGATCGCCAACATGAATGATGCTGTGTTTGCCACAGCGAGGACATTCGAGGTCTGTTTCGCTCTCTTCGTGGTTATGGCGATGATGACCGTTAGCATCGTAGTGATCGTCGCCGTGATTGTTGGTAGAGGCCATCTTTTCACCTCAGGGGCAATATCCTGAAGGTGCTTTGTTGAAAGAGTCTGACCCGCTAGCGGGGCTTTATGTTGCGCTAACGACAGGGGCTACATTCTTTCTCAGAAGTCACCTAAATGAGAACACGTTACCTTCAGTCTTACCTACCCATTGTTAAAGAAAACGGACATTGCAGCATCAATTCTTCAGCGATCGCAATAAATATTTTGCTAACGCAATATTTTCATAGCCCTTTATGTTGCGTTAGATATGTCGCATTAGATCTACGCCCAATCGTCTGACTTGAGAGCATAAACGTCAGGCCCTCGCCCCAAGGCAAACCGTAAAGAATGACGAAGGCTTTTACTCGACAGCGTCAGAAATACAGCCAGCCCAACGGCAACCAGCACCGCCGTAATGCCAAAGATATCGCGGTAGCCAATCAGGTCAGCCAGCGTTCCTAGAATCGGCCCTGCGGATGCGATTCCGAGGTCAAACCCAGTCATGCACAGCCCAAACATTCTGCCTCGCTCGTTGGGCAGAGAGCGATCGGCAATGAGAGCCGCAATCATCGGAATCAGCATTCCGGCCCCGATACCCTGGAGGACCCCCGACAGCAAAAACATGACGGCACTGTCGGCTAACCAGAGCACCGTCATCGCAGCGCTGTAAAACACCAGGCTCACGGAGATAAACACCCCTCGCCCATAGTGGTCAGACGCTCGCCCCGTTAGTAATCGCACACTGAAACTGGCGATCGCCGCTGCCGTATAAAACAGGCCAATATTCAAGTCGATACCCGTTTCTTTAATAAATAAGGGAACGAAGGTGCTGATGGTGCCAAAAGCTAGACCCACCATCAACAGCACAAACGCGGGAATGCGAATGCGAGGCGCACCCAGCAAGCTCCAAAACTTCTTCGCGTCGGGATCAGGAATCGGAGCAGCCACAGAGCCGTCTTGATTCAAAACAACCTCAGAGGTTGCAGACTCGCGCACCCGTGCCGTACAGAGGAGGCCAACAACGCCCAACCCAGACGCCATCATAAATGCGGGGGTATAGCCTCCAGCTTCCTGTAGAAACCCGCCCAGTGCAGGCCCTAATGCCAGCCCCAAGGGATTGACCAGACTCATGTAGCCAATTAACTCTCCCCGTTTGTTGGGTGGAGAAATATCGACCACTAGCGCACTGAAAGCCGTGGCAAAGGCTGCAATGCTGATGCCATGAAAGGCTCGAAACATCATCAGCATCGGCACCGTCTGAAACAGCCAGTAGCCAATGGGGGCAATGGCGATCGCACTCATGCCAATCATCAGCACAATTTTGCGGCCACGCTCATCGGCCATGCGAGACAGCGATGCTTTCGAGACCAGCAGGCCAATCGCAAAACAGGCCATGACAATACCAACCTGTTGGCTAGAGCCGCCCAAATCGCGAATGTAGAGGGGCAAAATCGGCAGCATAGAAGCCAACCCGGCCCAAAAGAGCAGACCCGCCGCAAACAACACATATA
>JBARXP010000332.1:0-6274 GCA_049647405.1 Elainellaceae cyanobacterium
AGGTAAGTCGAGATGACTGGGATCAATGTTATCCCCACTATCTTGCCCTTACCACTTCATATCAGGGATCTGGATAGTTCCCCGTTTTCCTTAAACCCGAAAACGGAGATACCCGTCATGTTTCAACCTTCATCTACCGGGGCGGATCAGTCTGCTCCTCAGTTCAACCTGCCCACGTTTAATCAAGAGGTCGTGCGCCATATTTTGCTGGGCGACTACAGCGCCGTGATTGAGGAGATCAACCGCATGGCCGTCCTCGGCTACTGCGAGCGGATTGCTTGGAGCGAACCCATACCCACCGGGCGCAATGGCGAATTTATCTGCGTCATGACCCGCAAGCGCACCCTGCCTTAACGACCCCAAACCCTTGCCCACTGGCTCTCTGGGATCAGTGGGCAAGGCAACATGCAGCAATTTGATCAGCAGTAATCATTGAGTGAAGGGCGATCGCCCTAAAATAAAACTATCGATGACAACGTAAGGCCAATGCAATGGTTGAAGCAGCACCCTCTCAAAAACAAGGTCAGCCTGCGGTACAAGGCATTTTGGCAGCTCTATCAACCTATCTACGACAACTGTATGGCAAACGGCTGGCCCAGCTCATCCTTTTTGGTTCCTATGCCCGAGGAGAAGCAACTCCTGAGTCTGATATTGATGTGCTAGTCGTTCTCAATGGAGCGGTGCATCCCTCAGAGGAAATTAAATGCACCAGCGAATTTATCGCCCAGCTTTGTTTGAAAGAAGATGTGGTCATCTCTCGAATTTTTACCTCTCAAGAAAGATATGTGGCAGAAGAGAGTCCGTTTTTCTTGAGTGTGCGAAGAGAGGGGGTTGCTTTGTGACACCTGAGTGCAGCGCTCTCCTGCAAAAGTCTCAAAGAAGTATTGATAGTGCCAAGCTAATGTCTGAGCATGGTTTCTGTGAATTTGCTCTGTCTCGTGCTTATTATGCAATGTTCTATGTTGCTGAAGCCCTATTGTTAGCTCAAGGACGAAGCTTTTCAAGTCATGCCGGAGTGATTGCTGCCTTCGGCAAATATCTTGCCAAACCAGGGATTGTGCCTGTGAAGTTTCACAGGTTTCTGATTGATGCTCAAGATATGAGAATTCGAGGAGATTACGAAGTGGATACGGGGCTGACAGAAGCAGATGCCCTAGAACAAATCGCGATCGCAGAGGAGATTCTATCTTTTGCCTATTTTGTTTTATCTAACACCGATGCGCAACCTTGAAGGATGTAAGAGGATGTAAGGGCAGCAAATACAAGCTGAGAGAAAAGCCATCGTGCGATCGCCCCTCAACCGTCAGCTCCACCCGGCCTCAGCCCAAATCGCAAGGGTTAGCCCTGGTGAATAGATGTTGAGAAATAAGGTTTGCCCATCGGGAGCCGCACAAATTCCGGCAAATTCGGAATTGTTGAGAGCATTGCGAGCGATCGGGTAGAGGCTGCCTTCTGGGGTGGCCGCGATCACAAACTGTTCGTTGAGGCCGTCTTCGCACAGCAGCAAATCGCCCCACGGAGCCATGACCAGATTATCGGGGTAGTCGAGCACCCGGCGATTGTTGGGCTGAACGATCAGCTCTAGTGTGTCGCTCGGAGGAGTTTCGCTGCTTTCAGAAGACGGCGTGATCGCAGAAGCCGAAAACCCTGGACTATATTTCCAGACCTGACCGTGGGGCACGTCGCCGCCTGTCGTGCAGGTAAAGTAAATGTAACCGTCGCTATAGCAAATGCCCTCACCTCGGGCAAAGCGAGTCGCCCCCTTCTGCTGCCCCTCAAGCCGCACCGTGTCGTCGCTGGGGTCGGGTTCACTGATCGTGACCCAATCTACCTCAAACGATTGGCCGATCGCCATTCCCGATTTGGTTGCGGCCTGGGGGCGATCGCGCAGGTGCAGCGCCTGGAGTTGCCCACCTGCGGCGAGATTGCCGGGTATTTCGGGAATAAAACGATAGAATAGCCCGTCTTCTTGGTCTTCTGTCTGGTAGACGATGCCCGTGCGCGGGTCGATGGCGATCGCCTCCCGCCGAAACCGCCCCATCGCTTTTAATGGAGCAGGAGCATCCATTGAGAAGCGTGATAAATCTTCTACGGCTGGCACTTCAAAGGCATAGCCATGAGCCTGGGTGACATTATTGGGATTGATCAGTGCATTGGCGGCGGGCGTCGAGACATCTTCTTCGCAGCTAATCCATGTTCCCCAGGGCGTGGTGCCCCCGGCACAGTTGCGGCACGTACCAGAAAGCGACGGAAACTGTCGAATCAGCGATCGCTCAGGGGAAACGACCAGCGTTGTGGTGCCGCCTTTAGCGCGCCCATCGTAGGGCGATGGGCTAACGACGCCCATGGGCGAACTGGGCAACAGCTCATGGTTGCGCACCAATATGATTTGCCCGTCTGCCCCCGCAAAGGCTCCCATGCCATCAAAGGCGTTTGGGACTCGATGGCCGCTGTCCATTACGTCTCCCACTTGCGAAATCACCCGATACGTAAATCCGGCTGGGAGGTCTAAGATGCGGTTTGGGTCACGCTGCAACGGCCCAAATCGGGGAGTGCCAAATTGAGTGGTGTTAAAGCGCTCAGGTCTGAGACCATCGGCTCCCACAGATTTAGATATCGAGCGAGAGCCGATCGCCCGAAAGCAGCCTTCCAACGCGGTCGCCGCTAAAGTCGTCCCCGATATAGAAACAAACTGCCGTCGAGAAAGTGCCATAGCCTACCCTTCACGCATTGCTTTGTGCAGCCAACATTGATGCCCGATCGGGTGCATCCCACTTTTGTACCCCTCATCCTAAATCCTTCTCCCTGAGGGAGAAGGACTTTGAAATTCCAGTTCCCCTTCTCCTCCAGGGAGAAGGGGTTAGGGGATGAGGGCAAACTTGCAAAACTGGGATGCAATCATGCCCGATCTATCCACTCGTTAACTGCGTCCAATACTGCTCATACAGTGCCGTGGCCTCATCGACAGGAGCCAGCCCTTCACAATTGGCTAAGACTGATTCCGGTGGAAACAGGTCTTCATTTTGCTTCAGCTCATCGGAGAGACGCTGATAAGCCTCGGTAATGGGAGTAGAAAAGTAGAGATTTTCAACGGCGCTTTTAGCTACATCAGGGTCGAGGAGAAAATTGATCCACTCGTAGGCTGCATCCATATTGGGAGCCGTTTTAGGAATGACGATGGCGTCTGTCCATAGAGAAGCACCGCTCTCAGGCACCATGTAGTTGAGGTCTTCACTCTCCAACGTCACAGGAATCGCGTCTGAGGAATAGCTCATCACCATCAGCAAATCGCCGCCCAAAATCTGATCTTCAAAGCCAAACGATTGGAAATTGGCGATCGCCGGAGTCAGGGCGCTTAATCGTTGGTACGCCTCTTCCAGTTCTGCCGGGTCGGTAGAGTTGATCGAGTAGCCTAGGGATTTCAGTGCGGCTCCGAGGGTTTCACGCATATCATCGAGCAGCGTCATTCGATTTGACAGGGCGTCTTGATGCTCCCAGAGATACTGCCAATCAGCGACCGGATCGGCCAGCTGAGCCTGATTGTAGAGTAAGCCCGTCGTGCCCCAACTAAAGGGAATGCTGTGCGCATTGCCCGGATCGTAGGCCGGGTCTTGCCACTGGTCAAAGAAAATATTGCCGTAGTTCGACAATTTCTCATGGTCAAGCTCGACCAGCATATTCAGATCCATCATCTCTTGCACCATATATTCTGAGGGGTAGATGATGCTATAGGCTTCGCCGCCGCCAGCCTGCATTCGCGCCAGCATGGTTTCGTTGGAGTCATAGAGATCGACGACCACGTCAATCCCAGTTTTTTCTGTGAAGGCGCTGATCATCGCGTCATCGGTGTAGCCCGACCAAGTGTAGATGTGCAGCGTGTTAGAACTGCCGCTGGAGCTACTGGCTGCACCATCTTCAGCGTCGGATGATCCGGCACTAGATAGATTTTGCCGACAGTTTGACAGCACCACGCCCGATAGGGCAGCGGCAGATGCCTGCAAAAAACGCCGCCGCGAGGGATACACCAGTCGGCTAGAACGCTGAGCAGAAGATTGAGAGGGTCGATTTGGACGGTGTTGCATAAATTTTCAGATCATCTCCTCAATTGACAGTGTGAAAGTCGCCCGTGTGGAATTTTTCAGGGTGAAACTTATTCAGGGTAAAACTTATTAGTGTGAAACTTACCAGGGTAAAACCATCGGCATAATCGGCTCAGGGCCAAACCAGCTCAGTGCCAAACCAGTTCAGGGCCAAACCAGTTCAGGGCCAAACCAGACAAGGGGATTCGGCACAAACTCCAGAGATTAATTTAAACCGGATGTGTTCTATGCCGTGCGCTTCTGTCCCGTGCGCTTCTGTCCCATGCGCTTCTGTCCCATGCGCTTCTATGCCGTGCGCGTCTATGCTGTTAGCGCCAGACAATCTGACTCAGTCCAGTAGACATAGATAGGGGTATTCAGTGCAGGTAAAGCCTGAGTCGTATTGGGCTGCATGATTTTGAGGCGATCGCCCGATATCAGCTCTACGACATAGTGAACATGGGTGCCCAAATACATGACATTGGTGAGCCGCCCCTCAAAGCAGTTGGGGAACTGGGGATCATGCTCACGAGGGTCAAGGCTCAATCGAATTTTTTCGGGGCGAATGCTGACCACCACCGACCGAGATGGAAGACTCGCCCCGTTGCCGTTCCACGACTCGGGCGATCGCACTCTCAGCTTCAGCCCTCGGCTGGTTGCGATTTCTAACACCGAGTGATCGCTGCGCTCAATGCTGCCGTGAAACAGGTTGGTGTCGCCAATAAAATCAGCCACAAACGGCGTTTGGGGGTGATCATAAATTTCGCTAGGGGTGCCAATCTGGGCGATCGCCCCATCGTCCATCACTGCAATCCGATCTGAAAGACTCAGCGCCTCTTCCTGATCGTGAGTCACCATGACGAAGGTGACACCGAGTTCCTGATGCAGGGTTGAGAGTTCTACCTGCATTTCTTTTCTCAGCTTTAGGTCTAGAGCGCCCAAAGGCTCATCCAAAAGCAGTACCGCCGGATGGTTGACCAGCGCCCGCGCTAGGGCAACCCGCTGCTGCTGCCCCCCTGACAGTTGAGCCGGATAGCGATGGGCAAACGCTTCCATCTTCACCAGGTGCAGCACTTCTTGAACGCGATCGCGAATGTTGGCCTTACTCTGTTTCTGAATGCGGAGGCCAAAGGCAATATTGTCGCGCACCGTCATGTGGTTAAACAGGGCATAGCTCTGAAACACGGTGTTGACGGGTCTTCGGTAAGGCGGGACGTGGGCAACAGACTGCCCTCGAATCAAAATATCTCCGGCTGTGGGGGATTCAAACCCAGCAATGAGGCGTAGCGTTGTGGTTTTCCCGCAGCCAGATGGCCCTAAAATACTAAAAAATTCACCCCGCCGAATGTCAAGATTGACGCCACGAACAGCGGTGTCTCCGTCATAGACCTTAAACACTCTCTTGAGCTGAACATCCAGATTTGTATCGGATTCAGCAACGGCTCGATGTTGAGCAACAGGTTGGGACATAGTCACGTTTTCCCAGGTTCCTCCTCAAAACGATAGGTTCTACGTAAAGTGAATGGGATAGACCAAGAGCGTCGCAGCTCTTGAGGCTTGGCGAATGGGCATCGCCCCATTCGCATACTGGGCAATCATCGATTTGCAACTCATTTGAGACCTAACTTCAAGTAGTGAGCATCCGTTTATTTGTCGCAAGAGAGAATTTTCTATCGGGATCTTCCTACCGATATAGCGAATCCTCACCTCTGGAAGCACCGAATTTTGGTGCTCCTCAACCCCGTGACGCTCAATCAGAGTTTGCCCCTCATCAATAGGGACTAACGCCCGATCACGGTTCACGTTTACAGTTCACGTTTATTGTAGGGCGTGTTAATCGGATTAGCCGATTTCAGATGCCATTGAGCCAAAAACATTGACCCCGCCTGAGAGACCGTCAGCGATCTGCAATTTTTAGAGGGGCTGATTCCAATCGCCTATGCCAGCCCACTCAAAATTACTGAAACATCACTGACCGATTTTGCTATCTACATCCTTAACCACAACATTTGAGGGCTTCCAGGCTTCTAGATTTGTAGCGCGCGCAAACTAAACGGATGCAACCTCAGATCACGTGTATAGAATCAAGGACTACAATTACCTTTATTGCTCTTGCGCAGTTTCAAGCGCCTGTGTAACTTTATTCAATCTGGTTCCTATCGATTGACGCCCATGACTCTCATTCAAAACGCTCC
>JBARXP010000333.1:0-21470 GCA_049647405.1 Elainellaceae cyanobacterium
GGCGCGCACCGCGCGCCCACAAAAATGTCCTAAGGCTCCTGGCTGTAGCTATAGCGATTGAAGGTGGAGTCTGAAGGTCTGCCTAAAAAAAAGGCATGACTCGGAGCTGCATTTTGTGCAATCTCGATCATGCCTAGTGGTAATGACTATAGCCATTACATCAGTGTTGAATTGAAAATTTGATTCAGGTGAATCTGGGTTAGGGGCGCAGCGCTGCTAGGCACTGCCTGTGAACGCCACATTTGGAAACTTCGACTGGGCTTCATTTAAGGAGGCGCGTTTTCCTTCCTCTTGCCAGTAGTTGATGAGTTCTGTGGCCTGGTTTAGGAGGTCAATGCGATCAACCTCAGTGATCCAGGACTTAGACTCTAGCTCAGTTTTGAGCTGTTCCCAAGCATCGTTACGAGGCCAGAAAAAGTAGGACGTGAGCGGGCTAGTTCCCTTTCCCACGACCTGATCTACGGCAATGGCAACGTCCTTGTCTAACCAGAGCACCTTCAGGATAAACTTAGCCAAAAGATGACACCTCCGGAGCAATAGACAGATTAGATAACTTACAGCCCCCAATTATAAACGATGTTGCACATTTGTGGGCTTAAGTGATCACCGTCGGCTGATCGCGACCCGTTGTTTCACGAATTTTGGCGATCGCATCAGCAATATTTATCAGATCGGCTAAAGCCTCTTGGGGGTCGAGATGCTGCTGAGTAGCATCCCCTTCGTAACTTTCGAGGTAGAGTCGCAGCGTGGCTCCTTGGGTGCCTGTGCCTGACAGTCGGAAGACGATGCGAGAGCCGTCGGTAAACCCAATCCGAACGCCCTGCTTTTCACTCACACTGCCATCAACCGGGTCGGTGTAGCTGAAGTCATCGGCATATTGAACGGTGTAAGAACCGAACGTTTTGCCCGGAAGATCACTAAGCTGGCCGCGCAGGTGAGCCATCAGTTGATTGGCGCGATCGCTCTCGACGTTTTCATAGTCGTGGCGAGAATAGTAGTTGCGCCCATAGATTTTCCAATGCTCACGGACAATGTCTTCTACAGACTGCTTTCGCGCGGCCAAGATGTTGAGCCAGAACAAAACCGCCCAGAGGCCATCTTTTTCTCGCACATGGTTTGAGCCCGTGCCAAAGCTCTCTTCACCACAGAGGGTGGCTCGGCCAGCGTCTAATAAATTGCCAAAAAACTTCCAGCCTGTGGGCGTCTCGTAGCAGTCGATTCCTAATTTTTCAGCGACCCGATCGGCAGCTTGACTGGTTGGCATTGAGCGAGCAATGCCAGCCAAGCCGTCTTTATACCCTGGCACTAAGGTGGCGTTGGCGGCCATGACTGCAAGGCTATCGCTGGGGGTGACAAAGAAGTTGTTGCCCAAAATCATGTTGCGATCGCCATCCCCATCTGACGCAGCTCCAAAGTCAGGCGCGTTGTCGCCAAACATCACCTCCACTAAATCATGGGCATAGACCAAATTTGGATCGGGATGCCCGCCGCCAAAATCTTCTAGAGGCACGCCATTCACCACAGTGCCTGAGGGTGAACCTAGGTTGGTTTCAAAAATAGCTTTGGCGTAAGGCCCTGTAACGGCGTGGAGCGAGTCTACGCACATGCGGAAGCTGCCACTGGCGAGATAATCGCGAATCTGCCCAAAATCAAACAGAGACTCCATTAGCTCAGCGTAATCGGCCACAGCATCGATCACCTCAACGGTCATTGACCCGAGAGTGGTCTCAGCTAAACGACTCAGGTCTACGTCAGGTGCTTCGAGGGTGAGATAGCGATCGATGACTTGACTGCGCTCATACATCGCCTTTGTGACTTTTTCAGGCGCAGGGCCTCCATTGTCGATGTTGTATTTGATGCCAAAGTCACCGTCAGGGCCACCCGGATTGTGACTGGCCGAAAGAACAATGCCCCCAAACGCGCTGTATTTACGAATAATGCAGGACACCGCTGGCGTAGAAAGAATGCCATCTTGCCCCACCATGACCTTGCCGACGCCATTTGCTGCAGCCATTTTCAAAATCGTTTGAATGGCAGGTCGGTTGTAGTAGCGACCATCTCCACCCAAGACTAGGGTTTTGCCTGCAACTTCTTCGAGGGAGTCAAAAATTGACTGCACGAAGTTTTCAAGATAGTTGCGGGTTTTAAAGGTCGTGACCTGCTTACGGAGACCAGAGGTTCCGGGTTTCTGATCTGAAAAGGGCTGGGTTACAACAGTGCGGATGTTCATTGGGGTGAGAAGTACCTAAACAACAAAAATATTAAGGACGGAAAATCTTAAGAACGAAAAATCTACAGAGTGATGACCCGATTTCAGAATGTCGATGAAAGAATACCAGGGCTGGCATCTCTCCGGCTGAAGTGCTCCAGAACACATGGAATCGGTGCGGATACTTCATCCTGTTGCACCCAGTGTATCGGCTAATTTGGTACTTTCAATTCTCCCTGGCGCAGATTTGGCATATCTCATCTGTGCGAGATCTGTGCGAGTGGATTTAAGCGATCTTGACTGACTTCCAAAACGCGAACTGCAAAACGCGAACTGAACGCGTCAATGAGCTAACTCATGATTTAAATCACAGCTATGGGAGCGATCGCGTCAACATATTCGAGAGAGACTCGTCACTCTTTCTGGGTCTAAAACTCACAGGTGTTACCCTTTCAGCATCACTGCTCAGATGGGAACAAACATCGATACTTACCGTATCGAAGATCCATATCGAAGATGAGCCACCCCTGAAAAAGCAAGATCAGCACGTTAAGCCGAAATTGTCCTCAGTCCAGTCCTGCTTTCAACAGGCATGGCTCAAAACACAGGCTCATCTATTCAACACTCACTTAAGTCTGGAGACGCGCGACATGAACTCATTAGAAACGACTGTACCGACATCTGCAATCCGAAACCTATCCCTCGCTCATGCCGCTATTAAGCACGCCCTGTACTTTATTGAACTTGATGCCCAGACTCAAGCCCTCTCCTACTGTGACTACGCAGCCGAGAATTTAAGAGAATTTATCCATCGCGTTAAGGCTCCTTTGGTGAAGGCTTCTCTTTATGAGGCTTTGGAGCAAGACTCTCCGGTCACGTTTGCAACGTGTTTAGACGAAGCCTGCTGAACCCGATATACTCAACGCGATGTGCAAGAAGCACTATAAGATATATGGGCATCTCTGCTGTTGGGTGATTTGTTAACGCTCTCTAAGACCTAACAGCAAGAGTGGAGACTTTTTCAAATGTGAGGGAATAGCAGCGGTGGCAGAGCTTGACACAATCCAGCAGTGGCTAAATCGGGGTGTTGCAGATATTTTCCCTCACCAGCCCGAGTCAGACCATCCTGAAGAAAATCTGGTGCAGCGGATTCTCAAGGGCGATCGCCCGCTGCGAGTCAAGTTTGGCATTGACCCCACGGGTTCAGAAATTCATTTGGGGCACAGCATTGTTTTTCGTAAGCTGCGAGCCTTTCAAGATGCGGGGCATACAGCCGTGCTAATCATCGGTGACTTTACCGCTCGCATTGGTGACCCCACGGGCAAGTCAGAAGTGCGCAAGCAGCTGACAGAGGCCGAAGTTAAGCAAAACGCTGCGAATTATCTTGAGCAGGTGCGCCCCATTCTCGATTTTGACACTCCCGGTCGGTTAGAGATTCGGTACAACTCGGAGTGGCTGTCTGAGCTAAACCTGCCAAAAACGTTGTCATTGCTTGCCACCATGACGGTGGGGCAAATGTTGGCCAAGGAAGGATTTGCCGAACGATATAAGAAAGAAACGCCGATTTATCTGCACGAGTTTCTCTACCCGCTGATGCAGGGCTACGACTCAGTTGCAGTCGAGGCCGATGTTGAGCTAGGCGGCACCGACCAAAAATTTAACCTGGCCGTGGGGCGCGATTTGCAGCGCCATTTTGGTCAGCAACCTCAGTTTGGCTTACTCATGCCTATTTTGATCGGCACCGATGGGGAGCAAAAAATGTCGAAATCTTTGGGCAACTACGTCGGATTGCAGGAAGACGCGTTGTCGATGTATTCAAAGCTAGAGAAAACCCCAGACTCTATTATTAATGAGTATTTTGAACTGCTAACCAATCTGGAACTGGATAGTCTGCCTGAAAATCCGCGCGATCGCCAAAAGCTTCTCGCGCTCACGGTGACCAGCCACTATCATAGCCAACAGGTGGCCAAAGAAGCTCAGCAAGCGGCCCTAACCCTAGTGCAGGGAGACGCCACTCAAGCAGAAGCCGTGCCAGAATTTTCTCTGGCGGAGACTGAATTTCCGGTGAAGCTGTTTTTTTTGCTGGGGGCAAGCGGGCTGTGTAAGAGCAGTGGCGAGGGACGGCGGCAAATTCAGGGGGGCGCAGTCCGGCTTGATGGCGATAAGGTGACTGATCCCAACGTGACTTACGATAAGGCTGAAGCCCTGACAAATAAAGTACTTCAGGTCGGGAAGAAAAAATTTATTCGCCTGGTCGATTAACGTTCAGGTCAGACGCGGGTTCTTCCCATCGAATTCCTTTTATTTGGGCAAACCTTATTGGGGCAACCCGCAGATCTGCCCCTACCTTGAACTCGTCGTCGCTGCACGACAGTTTTTCACGAGCCGTCTATTCTCACGAACTATCTATTCTTATGTCTGCTCAAGATCGCATTATTGTGCCCCTCGATGTTCCGACCAAAGCAGAGGCGATCGCCCTGCTCGATCGGTTGCCCCAGGTGTCGTTTTGGAAAGTTGGGCTAGAGCTTTTTGTGGGGGCGGGGCCGTCAATTTTGCAGACGCTAAAAGAGCGAAACAAGAGGATTTTTTTAGACCTCAAATTTCACGATATTCCTAATACGGTGGCGGGCGCATGTCGTTCTGCGGCTCGCTATGGGGTTGATTTATTGACCATTCATGCTGCGGCTGGAAAACCTGCGCTGGAATCTGCTCAAGCCGCATTGAAAAAAGAAGCGATCGCCCTCAACCAGCCCGTGCCAAATCTGATTGCGATTACTCTCTTGACCAGTCTTAATTCTCGAAGCCTAGCCTTTGATCTCAAGGTTCCGGTAGAACTTCCCGAATATGTGCTGCATATGGCTTTGTTAGCAAAGGAAAGCGGTTTGGCAGGCATTGTCTGTTCTCCTCAAGAAGCGGCTCAAATTCGAGATATTTGCGGCGATCAGTTTCTCCGCATCTGTCCGGGGGTGCGCCCGACCTGGGCTGCAACAGGAGACCAGCGGCGATCGCTCACGCCTAAGCAAGCCTTAGAGGCTGGAGCTAACTATTTGGTGATTGGTCGGCCCATCACGGCAGCAGATGAGCCAGCTCAGGCATTCGAGCGAATTTGTGCCGAATGTGATTGAAAATGCATCACAAAAGATTGATTTTTTTGAAGCCGATATTTGAAGCCAATATTTGAAGCCAATATTATTTATGTTGAAATCAATCTGAGGCAAGTCTCCGGGGCCAGTAGAAGACGGAGCCGTGACTAGGGGGGCGATCGCTCTACTTTGTCTTTTGATTACCCATTAATTCAAATTAAAGCGAAGTTTCGGTCGTTTCCGGATTGAACCTAAATGGGCAGTCTAACTATGTAAGCCACCTTATTCTGTAAGGCTGTCTTAGTACCAATCATTTGCGTATTCATTGCATGTTCGTTGCATGTGTTGGAAGGGCCTGTGAAAAGTCTTTCCCTTAAAAATTTTGCCGATACCTGCGATTGCCTTCATATGGTCACACATCAACAATTCACTGACATCCACACTGACACTCACTCGACATCCTCATCACCTCAAGGCCAAATGGACTCTACTATTACCGCGTTGAATCAGTGTGACACTCAGCATCTCATGCTATTTAGCGGCAAAGGTGGCGTAGGTAAAACGACACTTTCCTGTGGTTTTGCGCGACGGTGGGCACATCAGTTTCCCAACGAGCAGATTCTCCTGATCTCCACCGATCCGGCTCATTCTCTGGGGGATGTTCTGCAAACTTCAATCAGCAACACTCCAGCTCCCCAAGCCGATTTGCCTAATCTCCGCGTTCAGGCTCTCGATGCAGAAATGCTCCTGACATCATTCAAAGAGCGCTATGGAGCAATCTTAGAACTGTTGGTTGAGCGCGGCAGCTTTGTCGAAGGCAGTGACCTCACCCCCGTCTGGGATTTGAGCTGGCCAGGGCTAGATGAGCTGATGGGCATTCTCGAAATTCAGCGGTTATTTCGAGATCACGAAGCCGATCGCGTTGTGGTTGACATGGCTCCGACGGGGCACAGCCTCAACCTTTTTGGGCTAATGGACTTTCTCGACAACCTACTAGAATCTCTGGAGCTGTTTCAAGGTAAGCACCGAGAACTGAGCGAGCGACTCGCTGGGGGGTATATCGAGGATGAAGCCGATGGTTTTCTAGACGACATTCGAGCCGAATTATCGGCAGGGCGACAGTTGCTGCAAGACTCTGTGAAAACAGCCTGTTTGGTTGTCGCGATTCCAGAGCCGATGAGTTGGGAAGAAACACGACGGTTTCTCTCTTCTCTAGATGAGTTGGGCATTCCCGTCGGCGGCATTGTTGTTAACCATCTATTGCCGTTTTTTAAGGGCCAAGTGGTTGCAGAGTGCGATCGCACGACTCAAGCCGAACAGATGCTGATGGTGAGCAAGTTTCTTGAGATTGCTCAGGCTCCTGCTGAGGCTATTCCTGTCTTTCAAGTGCCAAAGCAAGAGGCAGAGCCTGTCGGCAGCAGTGCCCTTGATCATCTGATGCAGCAGCTTCAGGTTGCGTCTCCCGTTGATCCGGCTTATCAAAATGTGGAGATGCCTGCGGCTGTTTGGCCAGACAAGGTTGAGCCTGGGTTTGATGATTTCATCACTACCGGACGACAGCTCATTATTTTGGGTGGTAAAGGCGGTGTCGGAAAAACAACGGTGGCAGCAGCGATCGCCTGGGGTATGGCTGAGCGCCATGGCGATCGCAACATCCGAGCCATCTCCATTGACCCGGCTCATTCTCTCGGAGATGCGTTTGGCAAGCCTCTGAGCCATGAGTCAACGGCCATCGCGTCTAACCTCAGCGCCCAAGAAATTGATGCTGAAGTCGTGCTGGAGAAGTTTCGAGAAGACTATTTGTGGGAACTAGCCGCGATGATGAGTGGCGACACTGGCGACGACAGCCTCCAGCTCGCTTATGGGCCAGAAGCCTGGAAAAACATCGTATCGCAGTCTCTTCCTGGCATTGATGAAATGCTATCTCTGCTGGAGATCGTCGAATTGCTGGAGTCTGGTGAGCAAGATCTGATTATTCTTGACACAGCCCCAACTGGACACCTGCTGCGCTTTTTAGAGATGCCGACCGCCTTGGGAGACTGGCTCGCCTGGATCTTTAAGCTGTGGATTAAGTATCAAAACGTGGTGGGGCGAGTAGAGCTGATGGGGCGTCTACGCACCTTACGAAGACGAGTGATGAATGCCCAGAAGAAACTCCAAGATCCGAGCTATACAGAATTTATTGGAGTGTTTCAGGCGCAATCGGCCATTTTGGCTGAGTCAGAACGATTAACTCAGGCGATGGAAGAAAAAGGTATCTCTCACCGCTATGTGGTTCACAACCGTTACAGTTCAACTCAAGAAGACGCAGCTCAGCGCTTTCCGGGTCAAACTGTTGTGAAGCTGCCGCTATTGCCCCGTGCGATCGCCCCTCTGGAACAAATTCAGGGTGCAGCACGACTATTGTTTTAACCCGTCGGGGCTCGCCCTACTTAGGCTCAACCCACTTCGATTCAACCGATCTAGGTTCAACCTAAATCGAAAAATCAATCAATCACCTTAATCAGGCCAATGTTGAGGTGCCTGAAGATTTTGTTGATCAGCTCCATCTCCGTCGGAGCAGGGACAAAGTCAGAACGCGCGATCGCCAATAGTGTCGTGCGATCGTAGCGACTCACCCGGCGAGACGTAATAATCCTATCCAGAATTTGCCGAAAGATCAGTTCTGGGGATCGCATGAGTTTACTCTGCCAACGATTTTTAAATAGAGCGCCGGGTCTGGATTACGCTTCAGAATGATCTAAGACTGAATGCAATCGTCTGAGACGAGAGCTTTTCGCTGAGCTAACCCACTCGCTTGACGGATGCCTCAGAGGTCGCAGATATGGCGATCGCCATCGCGCTATGTCAGTAGAACCTATGAAACTAAACCGTTATTCTCATTTTCATGACGAGAGTTCCTGAGAGAAAACCGTATTTTCTATGAAAGTTCAATGAAACGTTATGCTAACGTTCCGGATTCAACTCTAGGGATTTGAGTAGGGGTTCTTGTTGATCTGAAAGATGAATCGATCCATTTTGTTAAGGCATTCTGAGCAATTGCCCCATTTCATAACAGCCTCGTTTAGGATTCAATTAAGTTTGGATCAGCTCATAACCTATGCGTGAACGATCCGTGTTCTTACGCGAGTTTCGCTGTACTTTGGGCACCTTTCAACAATAAAGGTGGAAAATGATTCGGCGTTTAGCACAGCGATTTGTCTGCTGTGTCGCTAGAGAGAACATGAGTTGATTCAATGCCTGAGCTAGGTCTGAGCTGGTATTACCCTAATGAATTTGCACTAGATGATCTTATGGCTACTAAACAAGTCTTTTCTAACTTTCAAGAGATGCTAACCAATAGCGATCGCCCGCTCTTGGTTGATTTCTATGCTCACTGGTGTGGCCCTTGCCGCATGATGACCCCGATTTTGGAAGAAGTGAATACCCGACTGCAAGGAAAACTTCAAGTCGTTAAGATTGACACTGACAAATACCCACAGATGGCGGGTCAATATCAGATTCACGCGCTGCCGACCCTGGTTTTATTTAAAGACGGCCAGCCCGTTCATCGAATCGAAGGCGTTGTGCAGGCCGATGGGCTTATTCAACAGCTCACGCCTTTGCTTTGAGGCATGGGTTGAGATGGGCTGAGCGGGTTGAGGCAGTGGTCAGTCTGATTTTAAAAATTAGGATAAGCCTCGTCGAGATGACGGTTGAGACCTGCCCTCTAGAGCTTCATTTTGGCGATCGCCCCCAAGAGAGACAATGTCCTGGCTGAGGAGGCAGGCTTAAACGCCAAGCTCGATCACTGTCTCGCTGACTTCTCGCTTACTGTAACGATTAAGACAGCAGCACCTCTCCCGCACCTTCTACCACGGTTCCTGCTATCCAGGCGTTCCAGTCATGAGCTTGAAACCACCGAATAGCCGACTCAGCTTCATCGGGGGGCACGATCGCCACCATGCCGATGCCCATATTGAAGGTGTTAAACATTTCTTCTCGGGCAATCTCACCTGCTTGGGCGACCCATTCAAAAATGGGAGGAGTTTGCCAGCTTTGCGTATTGACCGCAATAGATTGCTGAGGGGCAAGGCAGCGAGGCAGGTTTTCTGGTAGACCGCCCCCTGTAATGTGGGCAAGACTGTGTATCGATAGCCCTTCTTTCAACGCCGCTAGAACAGGACTAACGTAAATTTGCGTGGGGGTTAGCAAAATTTCTCCCAAAGACTGACCTTCTAAAACACTGGGGCGATCGCCATAGGTGAGACCCGCATTGTCAATCACCTTGCGCACTAGACTGAAGCCGTTGCTGTGAACCCCGCTGCTCGGAAGGGCGATCGCCACATCGCCAACCTGGACTTGGCGACCATCCAAAATTTTGCTTTTCTCCACAATGCCAACGCAAAACCCGGCCAGGTCATATTCTCCGGGGTTGTAAAATCCTGGCATCTCGGCAGTCTCGCCACCCAACAAGGCACAGCCCGACTGACGGCATCCCGCAGCAATGCCTGTAACCACCTGCACCAACTGTTCGGGTTTCAGGGCTCCTGTCGCGATGTAGTCTAAAAAAAACAGCGGCTCAGCCCCGGAAGTCAGCACATCGTTGACACACATCGCAACGAGGTCGATGCCGACGCTGTCGTGGCAGTTGAGGGTATGAGCAATCTTGAGCTTTGTGCCAACGCCGTCAGTGCCTGATACTAAAACGGGAGACTGATAGCCTTCAGGAATCTGAAAAAACCCGCTAAATGCCCCCAGGTTACCCAGCACTTCTGGTCGATGAGTTGCCTCTACGGTGTCTCGGATCGTTTGGACAAAAGCGCGTCCAGCTTCAACATCAACCCCAGCGTCTCGATAGTCCATGCGTTTAGAGTATGCGTTTGAATATCAGCGGCGTCCAATGCAGATTGTATTGTACCTGAAGGCGATCGCTCTGCTTACCGATCACAGAGAATCTTCTTTAGAACGAAGGCGCATTTCCACAGGGTCTCCAACGTTCATGTCAAACATTTGTGCTGCACTTCCCTGATTCACCGCGATCTCTAGCCAACCGTGACTGCCCATGAGAGCAAGCCCATCCCCTGGAGACACTTGGTTGTAGGTTGTGTGGGCAGGCAAGTCATAGCTTCGTTTAGCGGTGTGCAGTCTCACCTGGAGAGATGGGTTGGAGGCACCATGCTCTAGCCAGCCCTTGGGTTCTGCAATTGTTTCGGCAGCCCCATTCTCTAATCGCATCCTCAGCTCTAAAAGCTCTGTCGCCGAAAGGGTTGTGATTCCATTGCCAAAGTGATCAATATGTTGAATGGTGCCAGCCATGTGTCTCGACTGAACCTTCGCTGGCGGAATTGGGAGTCGCACTAGCGAATCAACCGAAACATCACGACCGACCTGGGCAAGGGGCACGCCCGAGGCCAGATGGGCCGCGACAGGCGCGAAAATATCTCGGCCATGAAAAGTGAAGCTGGGAGTAGCGACTCGCCAATAATCACGACAGGTTAACTCCACAGCTCGCATTGAGGCGATCGCGGCTTCAGATTGTTGAGATAAAACGCCGCTAATGACTCCGTTGTCAGGAGCCACAATGATCCCCGGAGGATCTGCCTCTGGTAGGGCTAGGGCGATCGCTCGCCGGGTGCTGCCGACACCGGGATCAACCACCACCACATGGATGGTGCCTGGGGGAAAATAGAGATAGGCACTCATCAGGTGAAAACGAGCGGCGGCAACATCTTGGGGCGCGACGGCATGGGTGAGATCAACGACAGGAAGGGTAGGGGCGATCGCCCTTACCACCCCCTTCATGACACCGACATAACTATCCCGTAGCCCAAAGTCTGTCAGTAGCGTTAGACATGGAGCAAGAATCGACAGATAAATACTCAAATCACCACACCCTTGAATGGTCATATTCGCGCCCACCCTTTCAACGAGTTTATTCAGGCTTAGGCGAGTTGTGCGTAAGTCCTGGGAGATTTATAAGAAGATTTACTGAACTCCTGCCTCTGGCACAAAATTAAATCAGGTCTCTTGTCCTGAGAACGTGCTCTGAGTCGGGTGAGCTGCAATGAAGCGACCCGAAAACCTCTCTCAAATTCTCCCTCCGCTGCTGTGATGGAGAAGGCGATCGCCAAATTTGTAGAACTTGTCCGGATCGAACAGAACTTCAGATGAAAAGGATGGATGAGAAGAGCTTTGCAACACTCAGTTTCTTTTTGTAAAAGAAGCTTTCACTAAAACCATAAAGTGGAAAAAATCTAGATGTCTTATAAATTGTAAGACCGCTATTTTGGCTTACCTCTCAAAGAGATTTTAGACTTCAATTCTCTTTACTAAACGTCAAGTTTGGTAAAGAGTTTTTTTATGCTGTCAGCATTTGGTTATCTATCTTTAGACTCCATAATTTTGATTCACAGGTCTATTCTCAAGAGAATATGAGTCAAGGGCTCCCGTAATCTATACAGCCTATAAGTTCGATGATGTATTGCCTCGGGTTTGAAATTCATTCTGTCTTAGAGGCGACGATATTTAGCCAATGCTGCTGCCCATAAGTTCGCCCTTAAAGAACCTGTGCAAAGTTAGGTCTATAGACTCAAAAAAATCTGTATAAATTAAGCATGTTCGAATCAACTTTCCTCCTTTTTTCTGGTTTTTTTCTGATACTGTTACATCGCTGTGTAAAGTGGGAAAGATTGGGTTAACAGTTTTGAGGATTGAGCCGCCTCTTCTACTTGAAAGCGCTCTTTTCGGTACTCAAAACTATCCATGATGTGGTTTGTACCGATTGAAGGTTGAACACAGAATGAAGCTCCGTGATTTCCCTGATACGGCAGTTGGCTGCTTTGAGGCTCCGAGTCTACACCAGTCTCTGTTTGTATGATGGCGATCGCCGAGCCATACTCTGCCAGATCGACTTTTTGATGTGCAGACCAGGAAGGTGAATATTCACCTTCTTACGAATGCCACTAAGCCTCACAAAAGCTGAAATGGCGATCGTGCATCTACCAAAAGTTCCATTACGTTATCGAGTTTTTAGGTGATTCGCTATGGCAGTCGAAAAAGTAAATTCCTCCTCTAGCCTTGCAGAAGTGGTTGACCGCATTCTCGACAAGGGTATCGTTATCGATGCTTGGGTTCGTGTGTCTCTCGTAGGTATCGAACTTCTTGCGATTGAAGCTCGTGTTGTGATTGCTTCCGTCGATACTTATCTGAAGTACGCTGAAGCCGTTGGTTTGACCGCTCAAGCTGCGGTTCCTGCTGCATAAATCTGTCAGGGAGATGAGAGATCATCTCTCGTCTCCCTTGCTGGTGCATCAAGCTTACCCATTTCATTTTCTTGTCCGGCCTTGTTTTAAGGCTCCAGATGATTGAACGTCTGATTTGAAATGAGTGTTGCAGTTGTTGACACTCGTTTCGGTTTTTCTACTCAGCACGTTGAAGTCCTCGATACTATCTGGCCTAATTGATGCCCGAATTTCTCACCATTTGTTTCATCCTCGTAGCAGGAGGTTCCCGTGATTGCGCTTAAGGATTTGTGGAAGCAACAGCGACAGCAGCGACAGCAAGAAGTGTTGCAACGGCAACAAGAAGTTCATCATAGTCTGGCTCAAATGCAGCAAGAACGTCTTGCTAGCGCAGCCCAGCTCAATCTTGAACTCAAGCAGTTTCAGCTTCAGCTTCAGCAGCAGACTCAAAAATATTTATTTCATCTCAGCGTTGAACGAAAGCAGCGTGCAGAGATTTTGGTCATCAGTCTGCGAGAGTTTGCCTCAGCTTTACAAGAGCAAACCCAGCAGTTTCTGAGCTTGACTCATGCCGATCGCCAGCTCAAAGCTGAAGAACTGTTTCGTTCGCTTAGTCTTTTTCATGCAGAGCTAATTACATCTGTTGACGCGTTACGCCACAATCTGCAAGTGGAAATTAAAAATTTACGAGATGAAGTGCAAGCGATCCGCGCTGATACTCAAAACTACTTGACCGAGGTTCATCAAAAGCGAATTCTTGACCAAATTAAACTCGCTGAATCTCTCGCAGCCTACGTAAAAACCCTGAGTTCGCAGGTAAACACTTACTTGGCAGAGCTGAATCAAATGGATCAGCTTCGGGCACAAGCGATTCAAGAAGAGTTTAAGCAACAGCAGCAGGCTCGTCAGGCAGAAATGCAAGCTCTCTTTGAAGACCTAGGAGTCTTTAGAGGAGAGTTGAAAACCTATTGTGCAGACCTTAAAACAATGGTCTGGGGCGACGGTGCAGGTCAGTCTGCTGCACCTACTGCAAATCAAGTTGGGGTTAACTACCCAAAGCTTCAACCCCGTTCAACGGATAATTCTTCGGTGCCGGAGAACGGGGTTTCTCAGCGTTCATCAATACCTGTAGCTTCTAAAACTCAGTCAGCGACTGCGACTAAAGCCGTTGTCTTGCCTCAAGCCCCTCCTGTGGTGCAACCTCCTGTGGCAGCACCTGCTGCGTTGCCAGAACCTCCGACTCAATCGTTAGACGAGTCTGGAGTCTCTGAGCCGCCTCCGGCGTTAGCCACTCCAGATACATCGATTGATACCTTCGCTGAATCGGTAAATGATTCACTCGTGAATCGTACGGCAACACCGATGACCTGGGGAACTGCTTCTGTTGCTCCAGCCCGTAAAGATGTTAAGTCTATTGAAAACGAGATTTTCGAATTTCTCAAGACTTCTGGAGGGGCTCGGCTAACTGAACTCGAAACTGGCCTCAATATTAATCGGTTCCAGGCTGTTGATACGCTGCGCTCCTTGATCAAACAAGGAAAAGTGACTCAGCGCGATCGCGTCTACATTACTCAAGAGGAAGGAACCCTGTGACTACTATCTTGCAAGCTCGCCCTCGGCAATTTGTTAATACACCGTCGGTTGATCGCGTTGCTAAGCGTGCTCTACAGTATCTGCAATCAGGCTACTCCGTGCATTTGCAAGGCCCAGCTGGCACCGGAAAAACGACTCTGGCGCTGCATTTAGCAGATTTGTTAAGTCGTCCGATCATGCTTTTGTTTGGTGACGACGAATTCAAAACCTCCGACCTCATCGGCAACCAATCGGGCTACACTCGCAAAAAAGTCTTCGACAACTTTATCCATAGTGTTGTCAAGATGGAAGATGAGGTTCGGCAAAACTGGGTAGACTCACGCCTGACGATGGCCTGCCGCGAGGGCTTCACCTTAGTCTATGACGAGTTCAACCGTTCGCGGCCTGAAGTCAACAATGTGCTGCTGTCTGCCCTAGAAGAAAAGCTGCTGGTGCTGCCACCCAATAGCAGTCGAACTGAGTATATTCGTGTTAATCCTCACTTCCGAGCGATTTTCACATCTAATCCTGCGGAGTATTGTGGCGTACACGCAACTCAAGATGCGCTGCTTGATCGCTTGATTACGATCAACATGCCTGAGCCAGATGAGCTGACTCAGCAAGAAATCTTAGTCCAAAAAACGGAGATTGATCGCGAAGGGGCAGCCTTCGTTGTCTACTTGGTCAAAGCATTTCGTCTTAAGGCTGTGACGAAAGATTCGTCTGGACTGCGTGCCTGTTTAATGATTGCTAAGGTCGCTCACCAGCACAACATTCAGGTTGATCCTAGAGACGTTGACTTCCGAGATCTATGTCAAGATATCTTGCTGGCTCGTTCTGGAAAGTCTCTGAATGAGGCCACTCAAGTGCTTTGGGATCTACTTAATACCTTGAAAGACCAGGTTCCAATCCTTGAACCTCAAGTCATGGAGGCTGAGCCTGAGCTAATCAATGCTGAGCCTGAGTTAATCAATACAGAGAGTTTTTCGGAGGAGAATTATAATCTGCCGGGAAAGTTTGAACGGGTGCCGTCTGCGATTCAGGATTTACATCATCAAGATTCAGTGCCTGAATCTATTAACGAGTTAGGCTCTGAGCCAGAGTCTCAGCCTGACGAAAATCTAGATGAAATTTTTGGGGATGACCAGCCTTTTACTCTAGATGAAGCCAGTGCGATCGCCAACGGTGGGCTGACGAGTGTGACTTTTGAGCCGGGAGAAAACATTCCGGAGTTTGATCTGCCAAACCTAGAATTTTCGGATGAGCTTTTAAGTTCTGCAACAGACTTACTGCCAGACGATTTTAGTCAAAGTCATTCTGAAGAACCCGCTGGCATGGCTGATGGCTCTGCTTCTGAGAGTCTGGACGTTGCCAGTGTTGATGACCACGCTGAAATCGATGCATCCGTCACTGATACACCTGTGATAGATGCACCCGTGACTGATACTCCTGATACACCTGTCACTAATGCACCCGTGACAGATGATCAACCTGAGGAGCTTGAGTCATCTCAAACAACTGCGCCCCACCTTCATGAAGCTGAGATGCTGCAAGAGCAACTTGTGACTCCAGCACGGCTGAATGATGCAGCACCCTTTGAGCAAGAGGTGTATGACCATCTGCAACAGTCTCAGAATGCTCGCCCTTCTGAAATTAGTGAAGCTCTCGGCATCAGCCGACTTGAAACGATTAATGCACTCAGGGCGCTTTCTATTCGCGGACTTGTTGCACCCCAGTCTCCACCCAAAAACTCTTCTTCGACGGGGTCGTCTTCAAATGGCATGATGTTATCAACGACTCGTCTACCAACCCATGTGAGCGCAATCGATTTGCCGCTTCAACGCCATACCATCGGAGGTGAACTGCCATGACTGTGACTCCAAGTCGATCAACAGCGGAGTCTCGTCGCATTACGACATCAACTCAAGGCTCAACTCTAGCTGATGTTTTAGAGCGAGTTCTTGACAAAGGCATTGTGATTGCAGGAGATATTTCAGTATCTGTTGGCTCTACCGAACTACTCTCAATCCGGATTAGGCTGCTGATTTCGTCGGTAGATAAAGCCCGAGAAATTGGGATCAACTGGTGGGAAAGTGACCCGTATCTCAACAGCAATGCCCAGCAGCTAGTGGAAGCCAACCAACAACTCCTGACGCGAATTGAAGGTCTAGAGGGTGAGTTGCGATCGCTCCGACCCGCTGAACCCGAAGCGGTTACTCCAACCCAGGGGGAGTCATCGTCCTAGAGTATTTTATTCTGCAAGCCTAGTGCTTTAACGGTCTTTTCTCAATCTTCTCTCAATGCTGATTTCGTAGCTTGTGCGAGTCAAGCTAATATTTGCTACTTCTCTGATATATTCGCTATTCTTGTATTGAATCCTAAGCGAATACTGAGTTGTAGATTGCAAGGTGTACTGTGTTTGAGTTGAGACTAATGACTTTTTCTAGACATATCATTCTGCAATGGACATAACGCTATGATTCGCATTAAGACTATGAAACAAATTGCGACCAGTTCCGCGATTCCAGGCGTCAAATCGCTGCGATCGCTGGGGCGATCGCAACAGCTGTTTCTAGATCAGGGGCGCATTGCCAATGCCCGATTCCAGATGTTGGCTCATGATGCCAATCGTCGATGGCGCAACCAGATGTGGAAGTAATAAAGAGAGGAGACATCCTAAATGATTGAATCCAATAAGAGAAAGTATATTGATTCAGAGACCTATCGCCGGATGCTTGTAAAAGATGGTGAACGTCGGTTTCACGAGTGGCATACGTCCTTTTTGAACTACCAGAAGCAGTATCAAAAAGACACTGCTGCAATTCGTTATGTTCAAACAGATTCTAAGGGCACGTCCGAAAACTCAAAACCGTCTGATCCCTTTGGTCTATTTAGCTAAGGCTAATGTGCCCTTTAGCCGCTCTTTAGCCTTAGTCGTCTGACTACTCTTAGGGGCGATTGAAATCAACGGCAAAATAGGGCTACAAAGTCCAAGTTCTAAACGTTGATAAATCAGGTGCGCATCTACCTCTTCTTGTGCGCATCTTATCTAACTTGAGATTCGTTACTTAAGATTTCCCACTTAAAATCTTCTTCAATATGGCTGCTTGTTGAGTATCAGATAGGTTGAGGTAAAGATTCTATCTTTCCGAATATTTTTTGCATATTTGCGGCTCCATTAACCCATAAAAATTCTCATCTCTTTTTACTCTTACATTTTCTCTGCTTAGCAATCTTTTTAGATACGTTCTTTTATTATTTTTGTGGATTAGCTGTATGCCCCCCATCGATGCATCGCCCTCTAGCAACCTCTCGATTTCACCCGCAACGGATACTTCACATTTTCAACAAAATACATCTCAAAATAGCGAGGCTGGACTTGCTCCACTGCTGTTGACTGTCGTTGAACTGATCCGTCAGCTGATGGAAGCTCAAGTGATTCGACGAATGGACAACGATCAGCTCACAGAAGGAGAGCTGGAAGACGCAGCAGAAAGTCTGCAAAAGCTAGAGGAACAAGTACTGCATTTATGTGAGATTTTTGATGTTGATCCAGCGGACTTAAATATTGATTTAGGCGAAGTAGGAACATTACTGCCAAAGTCGGGCTACTATCCCGGCGAGAAATCGAGCCATCCTTCAATTCTTGAGCTTTTAGATCGGTTATTAAATGTTGGCATTGTTATCGAAGGAAGTGCAGAGTTAGGTTTAGCTCAGCTCAATCTTATTCATGCCAAACTTCAGCTTGTCCTCACGTCTAAGCCTATCTAAAACGCACCGCCACATTCTAAAAATTAAATGTACTGAGATAGATGTAGCTACAAGATCGTTTCTGATTGCTTAATCTTTTTACCCCTTCATCCAGATATTAACTCCCAGCATTAGTATGACGAATACAACCTCTACTTCAACACTGACTTCTGAATCTACTATGACGACCAATCGAGGCTTGTATCTATACGGCATTGCACCCGCCCCAGCAACCTTTGAGATTGACCTAGAAGGTTTAGACAAACAACCTGTTCATATGCATCAAGTTGATGATTGTGTATTTCTATACTCTGCCGCACAACAAAGTCGATATTTAGCGAGTCGTAAGAACTTGCTGGGTCATGAGCGTGTATTAGAACAAGCAATGACCGCAGGGTATCAAAACCTTCTACCACTGCAATTTGGGTTAGTGATTGGAGACTGGGATACGGTACGAGAACAGTTAATTTCGCCCCATAGTAAGAGTTTGGTGCAGCTTTTTCAAAAGCTGACTAACCATCGGGAAGTCGGGGTGAAAATATTCTGGGATGCTACCGTTGAATTAGAAATGCTGATGCAGGAAAACGAGCGACTGCGCCAGGAGCGCGATCGCCTTGACGGAAAAGCTCTCAGCATGGAGGATGTGATATCGATTGGGCAGTCGATTGAGCAAGCGATGAATGACCGCAAAGAGACGATCATTAATCACTTTCAAGACATGTTAAATTCAATGGCCGTTGAGATTGTAGAAAACGATCCGATGACCGAGACCATGATTTATAACGCAGCGTATTTGATTGGGTGGGATGATGAGCCCCAATTTAGTCAAAAGGTCGAAGCGCTAGACTCAGAATTTGAGGGAAGACTTCGCATTCGTTACAACAATTTCACGGCACCGTTTAACTTTGCTCAAATTGAGCGAGACTAGTCCTTCTTGCTTTCAAAATCTGTTAGTGAATTGCCTGTCAGTCTAGATTTAGACGCGAATACTTGAGGTGCGATCGCATGATTATTGATCTTCTTTTGGCTCCACTCACCGCCCCGATTACAGGTGTTGCCTGGATTGGCAGCAAAATTTTAGAGCAGGCTAATGCAGAATTAGACGACAAAGGAAATCTACAGAAGCGCCTCCTTACCCTTCAGCTTGCGTTCGACATGGGTGAGATGGAAGAAGAAGAATTTGAGGCGCAGGAGGAAGAGCTGCTGCTTGAGATTCAGGCAATGGAAGACGCAGAGGCTGAAGATTCATAGCTCAGTCGTCGCTCAACTGGTTTGTCTGCGCAACAGACCAGACTACATTAAAACTTGAAAAAAGGATGCCACTGCTTAAAGTGGCATCCTTTTTATTTTTGGCGTTGCACGGCATGGAATGATGCGAAAATGCTCACCTTATGGATTACCTGCTGTAAGGGCATTGCACTGCAATGCCCTTACCCAAATCATTCTTCGAATGTGCAACACCTTATTTTTTCTGGGAGGTTTTCTCTCAGAAATCAACTCTATTGCAATCCACGGACGAGGAGTACAGATATGCTTGAGGAAGCCGGACATCGAACGGCTTCCTCAAGCACGTTGGTTTTACATCAGTGCTTGGCCCTAGGATGTTGCACTAAAGCGCGGGCCGAGATTGACCACACCTGCATAAACAGCCTGATCTCCAAGTTCTGCCTCGATACGAAGCAGGCGATTATATTTCGCTACTCGTTCACTCCGACAGAGTGACCCTGTCTTGATTTGTCCGGCACGGGTTGCAACGGCCAAGTCTGCAATAGTTGTGTCTTCGGTCTCACCCGAACGATGGCTAATAACAGAGGTATAGCCGTTGCGGCTAGCTAAATCAATGGTTTCGAGAGTTTCTGTCAAAGACCCAATCTGGTTCAGCTTGATCAAGATCGAGTTAGCTGCACGTTGGTCGATGCCTTTTTGAAGTCGAACGGCATTCGTGACGAACAAGTCATCACCGACAGATTGAATGCGATCGCCCAATTTTTCTTCTAGCTGCTGCCAGTGAGCCCAGTCTTCTTCGTGCAGACCGTCTTCAATCGAGACAATCGGATATCGATCTACTAAAGATTCCAGATAAGCAATCATGTCAGTGGGTGAGTGGGTGGCTCCGTCATAGCGATATTGCCCATCGACATACATCTCACTGGCGGCGACATCTAGTGCCAGCGCTACATCATCACCCGGACGATAGCCTGATTTCTCAATGGCCTCGATAATCAGGTCAAGAGCTTCCTGGTTTGATCCTAAGTTGGGTGCAAACCCCCCTTCATCGCCAACTCCTGTTAGGAGGTTTTTCCCTTTCAAAACCTTACTCAAGGAAGCAAAGACCTCAGCTCCCCACCGCAGAGCTTCGCGAAAAGAGGGTGCCCCAACGGGCACAATCATGAACTCTTGAATATCAACATTGTTGTCGGCATGGGCTCCCCCATTGACGATATTCATCAGGGGCACAGGCAACACGTTCGACATGGGGCCGCCGAGGTAGCGGTAGAGAGGCATATCTAACGCGTTTGCTGCCGCTTTTGCCGTAGCAAGAGAAACGGCCAAAATGGCATTGGCTCCCAGATTAGACTTGTTGCTAGAGCCGTCCATTTCAATCATGGCGCGATCGATCGCCATTTGATTGAGGGCGTCCATTTCCATGAGATTGGGGGCAATTTTCTCTTCAACGTTAACGACCGCTTTGAGAACTCCCTTGCCTCCATAACGCGTTTCATCATCATCTCGAAGCTCATGAGCCTCAAAAGTTCCAGTCGAAGCTCCGCTAGGAACTTGAGCCAGCCCGACTGCGCCTCCAGCAAGATGCACTTCTGCTTCAACGGTGGGGCGACCTCTTGAGTCTAAGATCTCACGTGCTTTAATCTCACTGATTGCAGTATCCAAGCTGTACATAGACGGTTTACTCCTATCACTCACGACATCATAAACAAATCGAGCGACACCATAATGAAACTAGGTCGAGAAAATCAAGCTATCGTGACACAAGCATCATCACACCTGCTCGTCACTGATCGCGGGTAGACATGAATCGACAACAGAATTAAGGCAGACCAGACCCGTGATGTGGAAACTGACGATTTTTATAGGGATAGATTAGGACTGGACTTGAGCCTCTCAAAGATAAAACTCTCGACTTACAGGAAAAAGCTTTTCGGCCATGCAGCACTCTGTACATAGGTTTAGACTGCGATCGCCGAAATATCATGTTCTTTAAGAATTTCAACAGAATCAGCGATGAGTCAAAACTGCGAACCTTGGTAAGAAATCGAGGAGATAGCCGTTAGACCTAATCGTTCAAGCAGCATTTTCATCTTCACAGTAAGATCGCAAGCAGATAAGTATGGGGTCAAAACTAAAGCGAACGGGGTGTGCCCCCAGATAGAATCGTTTACTGATGGCTACCTACTGACGACAAGAACAATCTGCTGAATTTCGATAGAAGAGGGAAAACGAAATCATGCGAATGCTACACACCATGTTGCGGGTTTGTAATCTGGAAGAGTCCCTTAAGTTTTATTGTGATGTGCTGGGCATGAAGCTTCTGCGCCAAAAAGACTATCCGGGGGGAGAGTTCACCTTGGCCTTTGTGGGATACGGAGATGAGTCTGATCACACCGTGCTAGAGCT